>JAOTSC010000244.1 GCA_030247525.1 bacterium
ATCAACACTAATCCAGCGATAATCTCAATCCGCTTCCCGATCCAATTTTTGACATGGTTTGCAACCAGCATCGCAATTAGCGTCGCCACTCCCGCCACCACGCCAATCAACGACACCGAAATTGCTAACGAAACATCTAATGTTGGTAAACCCACCCCTGCGGCAAAGGCATCGATACTAACGGCAATCGATAGCCCTATCATCTGCATCCCTTTTGTCAAATCGATATTTGAAACTTCATGATCATCACCCCGAAGTGAGCGGTAGATCATCATCGCTCCCAATCCACTTAGCAACCCAAATGCGATCCAATGGTCATACTCTTCCACATAATGCAGAAAGAGCGTTCCGGTGAGTGCGCCTGCCAACGCCAGTAAACTTTGGAATAATCCGAAATGAAACGACAAACGGAATAACTGGCGTGGTGTACGATGGAGTAACCCAACCGATGCGCCAACCGAGAATGCGTCAGCGGCAAGTGCCAAGGCCAAAATGAGTGCTTCCAGATATACAATCATGGTATGAAGAAACTGACGAAGAAACTTGTTAAAGTGACTGATTCAAATCAGACAAGCATCATGCAACAGTATGGAAAACGGGCGACCGTAGCCGCCCGTTTCCAAAAGTCAGTAGGACTCTGCTTACTTACCGTGACCTTGGTGAGCGTCTTTCTTGCCTTCACCTTTTTTATGGTCATCTTTGTCGTGACCGTCATCAGCGCATTTATAGGCATCCACCGATTCCAGTTTCATCCCTTCTTTCGGGGTGATTTCGACGCCATTGGCAACCATCATGAACATTTTACGCGGACCTTTAATCTCGCCGTCGAATTTCATGCCGTCTTCCGCGAAATGCTTAATCATCGCTTCGGAAAACTCTTGTTCCTTCACAATGCCTTGGGCTTTTGCTTTTGCACCAGCGCTGTTCTTTGGCATTTTGTATTCTTCACCCTTCGCTTTAACGAAGAGTTTCTTGTTGCCATCGGTAATCATTAACCAACAGCCAGCGGCTTGGCAGACTTGTTCAATGGTGCCTTCGGTGGTAACAACTTCTGAGCTTTCTTTCAGGTTGGCAAGCTTGACGAAATTTGCTTTTTCAAATTTCGCGCCGTATGCATTACTTTTTGATGCACATGCTGATTTACTGATGCAAGTTGAACAATCATCACCAGCGAATGCCGAAACGGCGAACAAACTTATGAATGCGACGGTTAGTGTAACCGATAAGAAACGAACTGACTTCATTTTTCCCTCTATCTATCGAATAATAACAAGTTTCCCCGTTTGAATGCCCGAACCGCCCGGCGTTTTATCTTCGACCGAGAACAAGTAGAGACCGGACGTGACCATCTGGTCGTTGCGGGATTTCAAATTCCATGATTCGGCATACTCATACGAGACACCGATGTTGGTATCGCCGCCAACATTATGTGGTACAATTTGTACGATGTCGCCAGCAACCGTGAAGAGACGAATGAGGCATTGTTTCGGCAAATTATAGAAATATATCCGCCGATCCTCCTGCGGATAAAACGCTGGAGTCCCGTCGTCATTGTTTTCCCAGCTCAATCCGTTTCCATGAAGAACCGTATAATCTCTATCGGAGCGATAGGGATTTGGACAAACGCCAACTCTCTTGCTGACACTATTCCGCGAAGGGGCAGTCTTAACCATATTTGCAACCTTCGACGTTTCCAGCGAAGGGGTACCGACATTTGGATCGCCATAATCGAACGCCGTCACACTGTAATACCGGGGAAACAACGGCGGCACACCAGCAATTGCATAGCGATACGTTGAATCTTCGGGATGCCATATCGCACTAAAACCTGAATTCAACCCAACCGCTTGGCGAACACAATATGTTCGGTTGATGAGAGTATCGGGACGGGCGTTGGTTCTTTCATCCGGCACAGTAGCTAATGAGTCGTTGGTCGGGTCGAAGTACGCGAAATCAACCTTATCATAAACCGTCAATAACGAGAATTCGTTTTCCAATCCGGTTTCCGAAACCCAAATTCGGTACCCCTCAAAATCATTTAACTTCGAGAAGGGATCGATGTATTCCGCATCTTCCGAAGGGAACTTCCGCCAAACCAATTCAACGCTGTTATCGCTGGCATTCGCACTAAGTACCGGAATTCGCGGCGGGGGCGGTCCGAGAAAATCCGGTTCACCGTCGCCATAATCAAGCATCCCATTTTCCGAAGTATACCAATATCTTGAAGGTTTTAAAGGGTTGTTGTCTTCTAAGCCGTCCAATTTTCCATTCGCTTCAGAACCATCCTCATCCGGTCCCAAGTACATCCCTTGGAAAATATTATCAATAACTACTGAATCGCCGATTTCCGCCGCAAACAAGAAGTCGGTACCAGTATCTTCGCCATACCATCCATCACCATTGGGATTTGTTCGGGTCGGTGTATCGCGCATCGGATTATCGTAAACCCGCGCTGCCCAGTCCGCGGCATACCGGATTGATCCGAAATTGAACTTGTTCGGGTCGATATTGGTATTTGATGTTTGAGGATTGTTCGGATTATGGAAATATTGTCCTGCTGCGAAGGCAACAGTCATCGAGAATTTTTCCCCCGGATTTAACCGGAATACTCGCTCACCGGTCGGGGAGAAGTGATCGAAAATCCCTAATGGACCCCATGAGAGCAGATACCTGGTATCGAATCCATTTGCTAAATCCGTTGCATTAGAGGCATCGGGAATCCGCCAGTTATGTGTTACTCCCGGATTATCCAAATCCTCTTGCGGGTGAGCGCTTATCCAAGTCGGATCATTCGTATGGATTTGATCGAAGTCGAACTCCCGGTTTGATAGCACGAAGTACTTCCGTTGATCACCCATCGGTGTGCCGTATTGGCTCGTCCAATTGCTTGGTGATTCGTCGTCGATCCAAGATGGCCCAAAATCTAACGCTTCGTTACCATTTGAGATCCACCAGTTGAAACTGGTCTTCAGATTGGGATTTGGTGCCCGTAAAACTCGGCTACCTAATACGTGAGGAGCTGAAAAATCCGATCCATTGTTTACACTGTACGGACGACCATCGTTATCCGCGATATAGGCAACATTCACCACGGCGCTATCGGGACTCCCATCGGGACGTTCGTAATAGAAATACCGTTGAAACCCGCAAATATCGTCTGAATGCCAATCCGGTTGCTCGAAAATACTGCCAACATCGGCATCGACATACAACCCGATATATATATTTTTCAAGTAGTTAGTAGCAATGTTCTCGAATTCCCAATCGAAGAAGATGTAATCCTTGGCATAACTGTAGGAGAATGCATACGACTTCTGAGTAACCTTAATCCCCAAAGGAAAGTGTGGTCCATCGGTTGGATCGGAGGTCACAAAGAAACTTTCTGTCAAAGTGTCGGCATAAGTCAAAATAAAATCCTGTTCGGAAATCGCATCATTGCTCGTTACATACTCCCCTAAGCGGTTTGTTGCATT
>JAOTSC010000245.1 GCA_030247525.1 bacterium
GTTAACACCAACTTTGTGAAGTACAGTATTCTTGTGAGCTCTCCACTGCAAAACATTCTCCGCGCTTTTGCCCATAGGAACTATCGTTTCTACTGGACAGGTCATGCAATTTCCCTAATTGGTACTTGGATGCAGACACTTGCCCAAGGATGGTTGGTTTGGCAAATGACCGAATCACCCTTTTGGCTGGGAATTGTTAGTGCAATGTCGCAATTACCTTCCTTGCTGTTTGGCTCTTTCGGCGGCGTTTTGGTTGATCGCGCTGGAAAGCGCAAACTCCTTTTGATTACCCAAGCTGGACTTGCAGTATCTGCAGCCGTTATGGCATTTATTACCCTTGCCGGTTTCGTGCAATTGTGGCATATTGTGTTAATTGCAACCCTTTCTGGCTTGTTCGCGGCGGTCGATGCGCCAGCTCGGCTTTCTTTCATTCAGGATCTGGTTGGAAAAGAAGATCTTGGAAACGCGGTAGCACTAAACTCATCTACTTTCAACGGTGCCCGTTTAGTAGGTCCCGCTATCGCTGGATTGTTAGTACCCATTGTTGGCGAAGGAGGATGCTTCCTACTCAACTCGTTATCGTATGCAGCGCTTATCATCGCCTTGTTGCAAATGAAAGAGTTGCCCCACACTCATAAACCAACAAAGTCGGTGTTCCATGAATGGCACGAAGCATTCAATTTCATCCGACACTCGCCAATTCATCGTACATTGATTTTGAACACACTTGTGTTTGGTGCGTTTGGTTTTGCTTATACAGTATTAATGCCGGTCTTTGCCGACAAAATCCTTGAGATTGGAGTGCGCGGATTAGGGATGCTGATGGGTACAATCGGTGTCGGAGCTTTATTCGGTGGACTGTGGCAAGCTTCACTTCCGAATGGGGCAAAACGTGGTCGGTTAGTAATAGGTGGTGCGGTTGGTCTCGCAATCGGTGCCTTAGGCTTTTCTTTTTCCCGCTCACTTCCGTTGTCATTGGTTTTGTTGGCTTTTGTTGGGTTCGCAGGAATCTCAATGCTGGCATCCACCAACACACTTCTCCAATCCCTTGCACCCGACCACTTGCGCGGAAGAGTGATGGGCTTTTATACGACGGCATTTTTAGGAATCTCACCGATTGGAAACTTTTTAGTTGGTTCTATTGCATCGAAACTCGGAGCTTCTTATGCAATGGCTGTCGTGAGTTTATTCTGCTTGTTGTATGCTGTAACTACGATCATCTGGAACCCAAAACTCAAATCGGTCTAATCCCCCGAGAGCCGCACTAATTTTCGCTTTGAGTAGTCATCGATTTGCATTCTTCTTAGTAGGAAAATATATTATGGACATTGTGAAATAGGCGTTTTGTGTATATTTAACACAAGAGTGTTTGTCAAAGAATAAACGTTGTAAATGATCGCGTTTACACTTAAGGTGCACCGATTGGGATAATTGAAACAATAATTTTATTAAATGCTTATTTGTTAATCATTTAGCATAGAGCAAGTTTGCTGGTTTAAACCTAAAACATTGGGAGACTGTGTTTGAACGACATGCCAACGGACAAACCAGAATCACTATCTGACTTTGAACTGCCTCCCCGTAAAACCAATCTTCCTGGAGGACCGGAAATGAAGATTGAACGCGGGGACGCTTCGATGTCGCTTCAAGATCCTACTGTTGATTCCAACAACGATTATGCAGCATTCAATCCTCACAAAGAGAGTTCTTTTACCCCAAGTACTTTAAGGGAGTCGGCACCATCAATTCCAGCTCCTCCCGCCTCGGAGGGTAGACAGAAAGGTCTGAAATCACCACTGTTAGATCTTTCCGATTTATTACCACATGGGATTTCCCCCCAACAATTCCTCGCGGGGCAAAATCAACCATCCGAACCGCTACTGGAGACTCCAACTACCCCGCAATCCTCATCAATGGTCGATTTTGAACTACCGCCTCTCCCGATCATCGGGTCTGATGATTCGGATTCGGAAGAGCTAAATAAAATTGAACATGCGATGGAGCGGCATTTAAAGCCAAAAGATCCCCTCGAAGCGTGGACAAAACCTGTCGCTCCAAAGGCATCCGATTCGCGGCCTCCAGCCACAGGAAAACAATCCAGTGGACCCGTAATCCTCCAAAGTATTGCTGTTTTTGATGAAGTTTCTGCCGCCTATAAACAGCCCCGTGCCATTGTGAAAATTGGTGTCGAGGTATCTCGGGCTGGAATAAAGTGGGTTGCAATACAGCCCACGAAAAACCGATCCCAGCTGGTTGGATACGGCTTCGATGAGTTTGATCCGGAACAGCGTAACGATTCCAACGGAAACTACTTGTTAGCAATAGAACGGATACGTGACATTGCTTCCCGTTTTAAGAGTAGAATTGCATTCCGGTTAGTTATCGATGAACATCTTCCGATTCAGGTCAAACTGGTTGAATTGCCTCAGTTAGCTGGTGAAGAAGAGAAACGTGCAATTGATTTTGCTGTGCGCGAAGAGTTGCCCTTTACAGAAGACCGACTCGAGTTTCGGCAGTGGAAACTATCCAGCCAAAACGCTGTAAACCAGTGGTTATTGCTTCCGTTCGATCATATAGAGTTAGAGGAAAAACTACACACCAGTCAACGGTTGGGTATCGCAATTGAAGGATTATATCCACAGATACTTATCCGTAGTAAAGTGCTGACCAACCCAGCCATCTCTGATTCTGGAGCCTATGCAGTGTTGGATGTCGGTGCGACGCAGTCGACCATGGTCATCATGAATGGCGATATCCCAGTGATGTTGCGCGACATTCCAGTTTCTGGCGATGATTTTACCCGTGCCTTGATTCCCAAGAAACTCTCACCAGCTGTTACACCACAGGGTGCATGGAAAGAAGCTGAGCGAATCAAGTACAAATACGGTTATCCCGGACTATCTACTCACGGTCGAACCGATGGCTTGCTGACGGTAAACGAAGTCAACACAGCTTTACGACCATTGATCGAAACCTTTACCGAAGAGTTACAGCGTTCACTGTCGTTTTATGCAGGAAAGTTCCACGACCACCCAATTAAAAAAATCATCCTCATCGGCGGTGGTTCACAGATGAAGCGGTTTCCGGAAGAACTATCGGCAAGAACAGGGATTCCGGTAGAGTCGGTCAACACGTCCGATTGGGTATCAGTACCGGAACAACTCTATTCAACGTTTGTAAACAACTCCGCCAGCTATTTAACAGCGACATTAGCTGCGTTAACCCCATGGACGACACCGCTTAACCTCTTGCCGAAAACGGAAATCAGGAATCTAAAATTAAGGGCGAAAGAACCGTTAGTAGCGATTCTTGGAGGGGCGGTTGTTTTATTGCTGTTGATTATTCAAATCATTGCCGAAGTAGCGTTAATCAAAACCAAACACGAGCAACAACAACTCTTCAACCGATTGATGGCATTGGAACCCGTGCATCAAGAGTATACCTCGC
>JAOTSC010000246.1 GCA_030247525.1 bacterium
TTCGATCTTCGGAAAATCTTCCGGTGAGAAGACGTGTTCGAGATCGAAATCGTAGTAGAAACCGTCGTCGATGACCGGCCCAATGGCAAACTCAACATTGCCGTAAAGCCGCGCCACCGCCTGCGCCATCACGTGCGCCGCGGTATGACGTAACAGTTCAAGACCTTGCTTCGTATTCGGCAGTACCGGAACGAACGACCCTTCGGTGCGCGTCGGGGTCTGCAAATCGAAAAACGTTTCGCCTTGCAAAATTCCGATTGCATCCTTCACACCGGCGGTGGCTAATACTGCACCGACCGGTTCATTCGGATTGAACTCAATCCGCTGTTCCTTCCACTCGATTACTGCCATGATCTCCTCTTTTCTGTTTTACTGGAGGTTAGGCAATCCTGCCTGACCTTCAATTGACGGGCGGACATGGGAGTCCGCCCCTACCCTGTTCCCGGGACAAAATAACACGCCCCGCTCTCTTCGCAAAAAAAACCGGGCTACCCTTCGATAGCCCGGTTTCACAAATCGTTAACCCGCAGTCTACCGAAGGTAAATCGCCTTCCGTGTTGTCGTGTAACCCGTCGTTGTCGCGATTCGGACAAAGTACATGCCGCTTCCCATGCCTTGTAAAGAGATGGGCAGGATGTTAATCCCGGCGGGTAATTGTCGATAGTCTTGCGACACTGCTAATCGTCCTTCGGTCGTGTATACGGAAATTTTCGCGCCAGCCGCTTGCGGTAATGTGATACGTAGCGAAGCGGTCGCATTAAACGGATTGGGATAAATATCGCTCACTGAGTAGGTCGAAGGCAAGTTGTGCTCCCCCGGTTCCGATACATCGGAGGGGGCTAACCATACTCGGATGTTCGCCAACAAATCGCTCAATGTTCCAGTTTCCGTGGTGGAAATTCCTTCCAAGGCCACCGTAAAGAGAACGATCTTCCCGTTACCAACGACTTTTTGCACACCGCAGGCTTCACCGGTTGTACCCAAGGTATAACAAGCAGTCGCACTGGTTCCCACCGTGACAGTACTCTGAGATACTCGTCCATTGCCGGCGCCGTGTCCTCCGCCAAGATACATAGTCCCGGCACTACCTATCGTAGTGGTTTGAACCCCTTCGATCGTATTGTGCAGAAGATCGTTATGCAATGGAGTCACATCGACCACAGTCGTCAAAAACGAGAGGGCGGCAGGATCTTCGGGAATATTCTGCGATACCATCAGCAATTTGCCACCAGCTTGCAGGTAAGCGGTAATCGCTGTTTGATCGAGAGCGTCGATGGTCGAGGTCGCATTACCGGTAATCCAAATCACCCAACCATAGTTGCGCATGAAGTTCGCCGGTAAGGTCCCATTCATCGTCATATCATACTTATTGAACTGAATGTTCATTACGGTAGCAACACTATCGTAATACGTCTCAAAGCTGCTGCCTTCGTCGTCGTCGATGATGAGCAATTCCGGCCAACCGACGTAATAGTCAAAGTAGTATTCGGCACTAAAATCACCCGGTTGGGCAAACACTTGCACGGTAAAGCGAACATTGCGGAACACCCCGCCATTCGCTACCGTCATAATAAAGGGCGATGTTTCGTTGTTCCAGAACTGACCTGGCTGTAAAGAACCCATACTGCGGGTTGTCGGTTGGATGGTAACGCCGGGATCGTTGGAACGAATCGTGAGCCACGAAGTATCTACCATTGCAAATGAAGCGCTCGCTTGCATATACAGCACCAAGTTCGCCGATTCACCCGGTTCGACCCGACCGTCATGATCACCGCTCAACTCGGTAATCGTGTTGGCGGAATAGTGCACTTCAGGTACGTTTAGCATTTCCATCGCCCGCATCGCATCAATGCGACCGGCTCCCAACAAACCGTAGTAATTCGAGTTACCACCAAGACTGTAGATACTACTGTCGGCGCTTGCCAAGAGGATATCGATTACATCCTGATTGGAGCCTGCCAGCATCCGTGATTTAATCAATGCCGCCAAACCAGCCGCAAATGGACACGCCATTGAAGTGCCACTCATCATTGAGTAACTATTGGTAGGAATGGTCGACATGATGTTGCTGCCCGGTGCGCTGATATCGACAGTCGTACCATAATTCGAAAAACCGGATTTTACATCGGTGCTATTAGTTGACGCCACCGAAATCACGTTGTTCAATGCCGATGGGTAATGCGGACTCGATACATTGTCGTTACCGGCTGCCGCTAACACCACACAATTGCGGTTCCAGGCGTAATCGATAACTTGTTGTTCCTGAGTACCGGTTGTCGATCCGCCCCATGACAAAGAGATTACATGAGCGCCTTTACGAGCGGCATACTCGATTCCTTCATAACCTTCCGTTATGTATTGTTGGCAGCCCGCGCGAACTGCCATTGTGCGGCAGTTGAATCCTAATGATGCAACGCCGACGCCGTTCATCGTTTGAGCGTTGGCAATGCCGGCACAATGAGTACCATGCGAAGAGTTTGTCGGACTCGGCATTGGGTCACCATCATTCGAGGTCGGGTCAGCGCCATAGAAATTATCGACATAACCATCGGCATCGTCATCGACACTGTTCAGATCGGTGGCGTCAATAACACCATCCCCATTTAAATCTTCACCAGGATTTATCCACATGTTCGGTGATAAGTCCGGATGGGTGTACTGAACACCGGTATCGACAATTGCGACAATCACGGAATCGCTGCCAGTCGCGTAATCGTGCGCCAAATCCCCTTGAGTAATGTATAGTCCATACTGTTGTGACAACGTTGCCCGGGGATCGTTGTAAACAATGTCAGTAGTGTAGATGTAGCTCGGTTGCGCAAAAGCGATTGAGGGTGATGCAGAAAATGCGGCGATTGCAGCATCAAGATTGGTAGCTTCGGGAACGGTTAATTTCCACCAAGTTCGTAACTGAATACCACCTACTTCTTCTGGAGATAATGCCAGTGGAAACATTTGTTTCGCCGAGGTTACTTGCCATTCCTTAAGTAAGTCGGCAATCTCGGCATCAGCCGGAGACAGTTCCTTCATACCCAACCATTGGTTAGGATCTCCTTTGAACTGCACTAAAATCTTGCCCGGCCAGCAATTGTCTACTGCAAATGCGGTAACGGAAAGCAAAAAGTAACTCAAAGCGCCCAAGATTTTGAGCTTCCGCATACGAATCTCCTTAACGTTGTAAAGCAGAAAGTAACTACCTCCAGTATCGGGAAACAAGTCCTTACTCTATAAGGAGTACGATTTCTTTGTTTAACTGGAGGGAAGTGGTTGTACTATACAGTTGTGTCCGGTATATTAGCAAATTAGAGGATTCAGACGTATGAGTGAACGGATCGAAGAACGGTGGAAGGCGTTCCAAGCGCGTCTCCGAACAGTTCGCGAAATCAATTCGCGGGCGTTAGAAACCGTTCGAGTGTTCG
>JAOTSC010000247.1 GCA_030247525.1 bacterium
AGTGAACAACACGAGCAGAGCGGTATCTTCGAAGTAATTTCTAATACTCAGAAATGTGGCATTTTCTGGTGCCGGCTTATCCTCCGGTTCAACAATCACAACATTTTGCGTATTCACAACAGAGACTCCATAATTGGTTCTGATTTGAGGCTATCCCCATACTAACTTCATCCATCCGATTCCCCGTTGATTTAACCGTTACTATCAAAGCATTCATCGTTTTAACTCAGATGTCTTCGATAATGAATGGTTTGATCCGATAAAACTTTTGTCACTTTACTCCGAACAACGCTCGCCGTGAGTTTTTAACGCTTTCACATGAATAAGTCAGATGACATACTTAGTGATACGCATTCCACCGGATTTTCTGTAGTCATTGGAAGTACTATCGACAATTTTAACTTTGAACCATTGCTCGAACTATGACTTGAACAAACAACAACTTTGTTTAAGTTTGGAACATTCTTGACTAATGTGCTCATCAACATTAACTTAGTCTTAGTTTGGCAACAAATGTCCTGATTTGTCTGTCGGAGAACTCAAATTGAAGCTAACCGTCGATAATGTGACTGCACTCTTCGGTGTGTCCGAGAAAACGATCTACCGTTGGATAAAATCCAACAACCTACCCGCTTACCGGATCAACAACCAGTATCGTTTTAACTACACTGAGCTATTAGAGTGGGCTTCGGCTCACCGTATCAATGTTGCGCAACCGATGGCGCTGAACAATCAAAACGCCACGACGGAAGAAACTTTGAGTTTCAGTGATGCGCTTGTTTCCGGTGGGATTCATTATCGAGTTGGAGGAATTGACAAACTCTCGGTATTGACGGAAGTAGTGAACCTGTTGCGATTGCCTGACCGGATTAATCGCGATGTACTTTTACAGATACTGCTGGCGCGTGAAGAAATCGGTTCAACCGCTATTGGCGACGGTATAGCAATACCTCATGCACGAAATCCAATCGTTCTCAACGTAACTCAACCGTATGTTGCGCTTTGCTTTCTCGAAAATCCGATTGAATTTGATGCGCTGGATGGCGTGCCCGTTCATTCGCTTTTCACTCTTATCACTCCAACAATAAAATCACACTTGCGGTTTTTGTCACAGCTTGCATTTTTTCTAAAAGATGCCAATTTTCACGCCGCAATCATTCAGCATGCCTCACGTGAAGCGATTCTATCCGAAGCAAAACGAGTCGAAATGTCCTTTCGATCTGCATCTGATGTAACATCACAGCCATCAACCGAAAGTAAATCATGAATCTGTTGTTGGTTGCGCTAACATTCATTGCAGCAGGCGGCTTCGGAGCATTTGTGACCCAAACTACTCCAAAGTTATCGAACGGCTTTGGATTGGGTGGAGCGATTACCGGATCAGCATTGGGTTTGCTATCCGCAATCCTTTTCTTGACTTCCCCACTTCCCGTTGAATCTGTGCGCTTACCATGGTCGGTTCCCTATGGTTCCTTTTACATCGAGTTAGATGCATTGTCGGCGTTTTTCTTGCTTCCGATTTTCTTACTTACGGGGCTCTCGGCAGTCTATGGCGCTCGATATTTATGGGAGCCGAAGAATGAAAAACGCCTTGGCAGCCATTGGCTATTTTTCTGCTTGTTAGCAGTAAGCATGGTCATGGTGGCGGTTTCCCGAAATGCTATTTTGTTCCTCGTTGCTTGGGAAGTGATGGCATTGTCGTCGTTTTTTCTCGTTACGATGGATGATGAAAAAGAGTCGGTTCAGCAAGCCGGATGGACGTATTTGGTTTCGACCCATTTGGGAACGATGGTACTCTTTTTCTTTTTCATTCTCATCGGACACAAATCGGGTTCATTGGATTTCGATCATTTTGCTATCGCTGAATCGAATTTATATCCGCATGCGAATCTATTGTTTTCACTCGCACTCATTGGCTTCGGTTCAAAGGCTGGTATGATTCCATTGCATATCTGGCTTCCGGAAGCACATCCCGCCGCACCCAGTCATGTATCCGCTTTGATGTCCGGTGTGATGATTAAAACTGGTATATACGGCATTTTGCGCACTCTTACTTGGTTAGGTCATCCACCGGTTGGTTGGGCGTTGACGATGATTATCATTGGCAGTGTTTCCGGGGTTATCGGAGTGTTGATGGCATTGTCGCAACGTGACCTGAAGCGTGTATTGGCTTACAGTAGTGTAGAAAATATCGGAATTATATTTCTTGGGATTGGGATTGGGATTTTGGGACAAGCGACGGGTACTCCGGCAATGACAATACTCGGTTACGGCGGAGCACTTTGGCACATACTAAACCACTCCATTTTTAAGGGACTACTGTTCTTCGGAGCGGGCAGTGTTCTTCATGGCGCAAAAACACTTGATTTAGAGCAAACCGGCGGGCTCTTGAAACGAATGCCATGGACTGGGATTCCATTCTTAATCGGCGCTGTAGCGATTTCAGGGTTACCTCCGCTAAATGGATTTATCAGTGAATTCATGATTTTCTTGGGAGCATTTCACGGTATTCAGATGCTGGATGCCTTAGGTGCCATTCCAGCAATCCTTACGATAATTGCATTAGCCTCTATTGGCGGTCTCTCGGTTGCATGTTTTACCAGAACTTTTGGTACCTTGTTTCTTGGCCACCCACGCTCATCGCAAGCTTCTCAGGCACATGAAGTAAAGCAAGCGATGCGTCTGCCGATGGTCATATTAGCTACACTATGCGTTGTAATTGGTCTGTCGGCACCGTTAACTCTGGTTGTAGTTAAACCGGTGCTTGTTTCGTTTACAAACGATATTTCGACTACCGGTTACTTGAAGTTGTTAAGTCATGTACAACCATTACTACTACGAATGCTCATCATTACGCTTTTGTTTGCTGTCATTTTCGCAACAATATACGGGCTGCGAAAATATTTTTTATCGAGAAAAGTCGCATCAGATTCCGTCACTTGGGATTGTGGTTACGTGCAACCAACTTCGCGGATGCAGTACACAGCATCGTCGTTTGCCCAACCAATAACAAACCTCACTTCTGGGGTAACTCGTCTTCAAGTTCATTGTAAAAAGCCGGAAGGATTGTTTCCGACTGATGGTTCATTCGAATCCGAATCTCCCGATGGAATCAAAGAAGGATTTTGGTCACCAGTATTCAAAAGCACCGAGTGGTTTTTATTGCGATTCCGATGGATACAAATGGGAAGTATCCATCTCTACATTCTCTACATCGCAATCACATTGTCCGCATTACTAATTTGGAAGTTGCGGTGACACGATGATAAATCCATCTTCCCTCTTGCTATTTGCTCTATCCTTACTCATTGCACCTTTGTTGCTTGGAGTGATTAACCGCACTAAGGCGATTTGGGCGGGTCGTACCGGTCAGCCGATTCTCCAAGTGTGTTTCGATCTAATTAAGTTGTTAC
>JAOTSC010000248.1 GCA_030247525.1 bacterium
GTATGGCGCTTCCGACCGCGGTTACCATTCTACCTCGCCGTTTGTGTTTGGTGAAGCGCTCCGCCGCCATGCGTTGGTGATTCTGAATGAAATGGGAATCCCGGTCAAGTATGGCCATAGCGAAGTCGGATATATCGAAGCGTGTGAAGAAGACCCCTATGTTTGGGAACAACACGAAATCGAGTTAGCGTTGCAGCCGTTGCCGCAAGCGGCAGAGAATGTGGTAATCACACAATGGGTGTTACGCAATTTAGCGCACCTCAGTGGTATGCAATGCAGTTTCGCGCCGGTAGTTCGTAAAGGTCACGCTGGCAGTGGCATGCATTTCCACCTCTCTCCGGTTCGAAACGGTGAACACCTCACGGTGAACGACGAGACCGGCAATCTTCGCAAGGAATCGAAGTGGTTGATTGGCGGGCTGGTGCAAATGGGCGGCGTCTTGATGGCATTTGGCAATCGCGACAAAACTTCTTTCCTTCGGCTCTCACAAGCGAAGGAAGCGCCGAATGCGGTGACATGGGGACGTTTCAATCGCAAAGCATTGATCCGGTTACCCATCGTCGCAACTGACGCCGAAGGGAATGCGGTTACTCACGAAACCATCGAGTACCGATTACCGGATGGCTCGGCGCATCCGCAACTCCTCTTGGCTGGCATTGCGCAAGCGATGTTGCTGGGCAAGAACACGCCGAATCTAGACGAATGGATTTCCCGGACGGCGGCAGAGGCAGTCACCGATGGAAATGGGAAGATCGCGGTTCCAAAGAGCTTTGCCGAAGTAGCGGAAATCCTCATTGCGAATGCGAAAGTTTTCACCGACGGGAATGTCTTCCCGGAACATATCATTCAGCGCTGGAGTGAAAACCTGCAATCGTAAATAGGTGATGGGTGTTGGGTAGGGACAGGCGTCCTCGCCTGTAATGGTGAAGGGTGTAAGGTGAAAGGTGTAGGGTGAATGGGTGGGTACGGGTTTCCAAACCCGTTCAGTACGGGCGTGCCGCGCATGCCCATATGTTTACATCGTAGGGGCGGCTGGCAGCCGCCCTTTGTGTCCGCACAACAAAAAGCGCGGTTGACAACCGCGCCGACCCTTACACCCTTCCCCCTACACCTTATACCCTTTACCTTTCACCTTAAGAGCACCATCTTCTGTGTCTTAACAAATTTCCCCGCTTGCATCCGCACGAAATAGGTTCCCGATGAAAGTTTCTTTCCATCGAAGGTCACTCGATAATTTCCCGGTTGTTGCTTTTGATTCACGAGAGTAGCGACTTCCCGACCGGTGATATCGAAGAGTCTTAGCTCAACTAAGCCCGGTTTTGGTAGCGAGTAGGAAATTGTGGTAGAAGAATTAAACGGGTTGGGGAAAGTAGTAAGTAAGACCCCTGAAGGAAGTAGTTTATCCAACTCGCGTACAACATTGGAAGTGTCGGCGCGAAGGATGAGCTTGGCAACAAAACAATCCCACCCGCCGTTACTGGAGGTGTCGAATGCGGCAGGGGTGACCGGAAAATCGGGACTGGTCGTTCGACCAACGATGATTACCGTATCATTGCCTTCATGAAGGATACTCTGACAAACATCTGTCCCTGTTCCTCCTAAGTAAGTGGAATACAACAATGAAGTTAGATCATAATTGAGTTTCGATATAAATCCATCATTATCCCCATCATGAAAAACGGTATCATAAGCATCTTGGCTTACGGGAAAATCAGAGCTTACGGTAGTACCGACGAAGCTTACTGCATCATGGATACGATCCACTTCTATATGATATATGCCATCGTCTCCAGAACCGCCCAAGTAGGTACTCGTGAAAGTTACTTGGGGTGAAATGGACACATTCGCAACAAACCCGTCGAACATTCCTCCGTTATACGTCGAATCGTAGCAGTTGGGGCTGGTAGGAAAATCCGAACTGGTCGTATTGCCGGTAAGGAAGAATCCGCTGGTTCCGTCAAAAGTGACATCGAAAATTCCATCGCCGACTGAACCACCTATATACGTGCTAAAAACAAGCGATTGTAAGTCGCTGGAGAAAAGGGTGAAGAATGCATCACGCCAACCATGAAGACTATCTTGCAAGCAATTTGGAGTCGTGGGAAAGATCGTGCTTGAGGTCTGTCCAGCAATGCAAAGGCGTCCCAGGCTATCCAATGCCAGTGCCTTTGGATAATCTTCGCTATTACCACCGAAGTAACTGCTGTATAGCAGTCCGGAACCGGAACTGTGGAGGTGAGTAATGAATCCATCTTCGAAACCGTTATTCGTACGAGCATAAGCATTGGTGGTCACAGGAAAGTAAAGTCCGGAAGTTTCACCGGTGACGAATGCTCCGCCATTTACGTCACCGACGACTGCTCGAGCATTTTGAAAGGCTTGCCGGCTTCCTAAATAGGTGCTGAATATCAGCTCCGAGCCCGTTGAATTCAGACGAGTAACAAAACACTTATTGCTTGTTGGACCTGGTGGAGTTCGATCGAATGCATTCAGCGTTGTTGGAAAAACGCCGCCGAAGGTAACCCCACAAACGATAACTCCTCCCAGATTATCGCTCGCTATGTCGCTTGGATAATCGTTATCATCGCCACCTAGAAAAGTGCTATAGAGGAGCAGTGTGCCCGAAGGATTAACCGAAGTAATAAAAATATCATAACCAACTGATGTTGTATCATAGGCACCTAGCGTTATGGGGAAGTCGCTGCTTTGCGTATCACCGGTTACAACAATGTTACCCAAAGTGGTTTTGCAAATTGCCAAACCATCATCACCACTACTTCCCCCCAAAAAAGTACTGTAGATGAGGGGATCGATGCGTAAGGAATGGTCGGGGTTGTAGCCATTGGGGAGCGTAATCCCAAAGGTGTTCTTGTCGGTCAGTTCAAATGTCGCTTCGATTTCATTCCTACTTCCATTCGCCGACACTTGGTACACACTTGGCAACGCCGTTCGCAATTCCCCTAAAGAAGTTGGCAGGAGAAGCTCGGCAATGGGCAATGGGGATTGGGCAATAGGGGGTGGGGGTTGGGTGTTAGGTGCTGGGTAGGGGCGGACTCCCACGTCCGCCCGCATCGTTTCTGTGGTATCGGGTGTATGCCATACGCCCCTACTGTTATCTTTTACGCCATCGGACAAGAATGTCCGATGTACGGCTCCGCCAGTGGTTCGCGAATCGCGCAGCAGGTCACGAACATTTCCTGCGGGCGTGCGCGGCACGCCCCTACTGTTCCCTGTCTCCTGTTCCCTGTTCCCGTTATCCAAATGGGATTGCTTCGTCGCTGCGCTGCCTCGCAATGACAATGACGTTTCACGATCCCCGAACCCCGAAATCCGATTCCCCTCTAACCCCTCAACTGACATCCGAATTTGGGAAGGATCAAAT
>JAOTSC010000249.1 GCA_030247525.1 bacterium
TATTGTTGAGTCTCCCAACGAACAACCGACCGAAATCAACATTGGTACTGCCCATTTTTCTGCGAAACGGTTAGAACAAAATCAGTTAGTGATTTCTCATGCTGAGCAAAGCATTAACAAGCTTGGACAATACTTTGGTTCCGATGTGTTGCAACAGTTGGAAATCGACAACATTCACGGTGCATTGATCCAATTTATGAAAAGTATCCGCTACGTAACGAATGCGACGATGTCGTTGGAAGAAGTAACAACCTCACGAAAACTTTTAGAATCAATCAAACCAGCCCGCGATTTAATCTCGGCCCGAAAATTAGAGAATTTGATCCTCTCGCGAAAGGTCGAGAAAGGCAGCCAACAAAAGGTACGACTGGAGATTAACGGAGAGATCACTGGTAAAGCAAAGGTGAATATGAACGGAAGCGCAATCGAATTGACGGAAGCGGACATAGGAAACATCGTTTTAACAAATGATCCCAAATCAAATATTGTAGAGATCGAACCAAAGAAGTAAACCGCAGGAAATCTACTACATCGGTCCAGTTTTGTCTTCTCTTTGTCGATTGCAAGTCTTTTATATTTTTCTTGATAAGTTTTCGAAAGAATCGATTGAATATAGCACTCAGGAGGTGTTGGATAACGCCCGTAGAAACAAAGTAGAGACGTTACAATAGCAACCATATCGAGATAAAGTACCGTTCGTACAAAATCGCCCGGCCTGAACTCCATTGAATGGCTCTGATTCAACCTGAAAGAGCTTTTCTTCAACTACAACCTCACTCAAAAAGTACCCTTAATGGTAATGAATCGACAACACTACTTGGCATTGTGATAACCCGACAAACCTGAAGAACAAGAGATCTTTGAAATGTATTTTGTTGTATAATTATGGCATAGTTCACATGTTTTGCTAACTGACCGCAAGCGTAGTTTTCACGAGAGAGAGTTAACACCTTGGCTTAAGGAGCGGGAACAGTGATCGTATTGGAATCTAAAGCGACAGCACCAATGCGCGTTAAAGCTCGACCATCCAATACTGCACCCGTATTGAGTGTAATCGACTGATCCGCCATAATCGTTCCCTTGAAGACCGATGTCGAACCAAGGGTAGCGGAAGAGCCAACTTGCCAATAAATATTCTTTTCCTGCGCACCTCCACTCAAAATGATCTGACGTCCACTCGTCGTTGTTAGTGTCGACGCCATTTGAAAACCCACACCGCATTTACATCACCTTGCGCATCAAGAGTGAGATCCCCTACTGAAACCGCAAGAGAAGAAGTCGACTTGTAAAGTCCTAGTGCAAGCGTAAGCCCGCCCAGGTTTCCGGACACCGTGATCGGTGCATTTACTCGACCAGCAGCGTCGCGATAGGCGCTACTCAAATCAAGCTGTGCTTGCAAAGCAATCACATCGCCGACATACATCATTCCATTCACAACACCAGGTGGAAATCCGGTAACGGCACTGCCAGGACTTACACCTAAATCGCCAATAGCGATAGTAAAACCTGTGTTTGTAACCGTGGAACCAGCCAAAACGCAGAAGTTTGCAGCACCAATCAAAAGAATGGGTAGAAGGGAGTGCACTAAATACAACAACAAGTGTTTCATGATAACCTCTAATTGAAAGAACGCTGAACTTCGTGCAAATCACGAACGAACTGTAACAGCGTAACCAAAACCAAAGCTCATACCACTCAAAAGTGATCATGCAAGCGAGAGTGGGATCGAAACAAGGATAAGAAAACGCTGCTGACTATCAAGCCAATGAAATTCAACGCATTGATCGAACACACTTCAGATGGCATAGTGATTGTATTGGAATACAAATAATGTGATGAAAAATGTTTAGTGCTATCAAACGATACAGTCGCATGACATGTCTGATGCGAGCGTAAGATGCAAGAAAATTGGAATGTGGGTTAGGAGGCAAACGCCGGAAGACTGTGTGAAGAATATGATCGTGTTACTCTTGACTTAGAACCGAAACTGCGTGGAGTAAACACATAAGATAAGGAAATGTTCTCGAAGCTATTTCGCTTTAAGAAATTTATAGTTGCCCAGAGTTAAAACATATACCCAAAACGAAAATTGTACAATGCCGTATTGTTTACTGAACCATGCACAGTGAATTGTAAAGGACCAGCCACGGTCAACCACCCTGCTGTTACTCCCCAACCGGCAACGTAGCGATTGGTTGTAACATTCCATTGCCATTTCTCAAATACATTTCCGGTGTTTGCCCGCAGTAAAAGGAATTTGTTCGGCCAAGGCTCCCACTGTAACCCGATTCGGGCAATCTGTTTATGGTTTCCGTTTACTTCCCGGTACTCATACCCAAGAAAATCATCAATCCCACCCATCGGGATACTTGAGTTACTTGGTAATTCGTCACCGACATTGCTTGCGATTTGAAATCCCGTTGAGGCTGTCCACCCTTCTGCGATTGGTAGATACCCTGCGCCGCTTGCACGTAACATCCGAAAATTACGACGGCTGCCAAGACGACGTTCCGCCAACTTCCCGATCCCGGTGAATTGAGCGCCGCTGGTAGGAAAGTTTATCCGATCAAGTGTTTCGTATTGAAGCGAAGCATACCAGGAATAAAATATTTCTGTTATGGTTGGTGCAAAACTCGTATCGGAGATAATGTCGCTGGAAGTATGATAATTCCAATCGGTGCCTACACCTCCGACAAAAGTTGATGAGTACACAGTGCCCACAAATATGCCTGCCGTCGTCTCTCGTAGTCGCTGATGCATCTTACCTGAAACTGCATTGAATAGCAGTCCGTCGCTTCGTTCGTGATCGAAAAAAAACCGAAGACCGAGCCTCGGCTTCTGATTAGTAGTTACTGAATGCGAAAATCGATAATGTTCTTCGTTACCTAACACGACGTCAATTGTTGTCAGCGATCCTCGATAAATGTTCCGTAAAGTTGCATTCAAGATAGCGGCAGCTTTTTGATCGCTATCATAATGGAAACCGAACCGAAGTTGATCGCTTTCTTTTTCGATGACGAAAATCTCCATCGTATTGGCTGCGGCGTTTTCATGAAGGCGGTAGTAGACCCGTTCGTAAAATCCGGTGCTGTAAATATTGTTGACGGTTTTTTCTAACTCGTTTGCTGTTAACTCTGCCGGAATATCAAAACCGATGCGAGTTTTCACCATAAGCGCGGTAGTGCGGTTCAAACCTTTGATCTTTATTTCATTGACCACCACTGTTTCCGAAGGTTGAAACAACTCCCGTTTCTTACCAGGATGTACTTTTTGTTGTAGGGCAAACTGCCGAATTTCCGGTAATGCGCGGCGGGCTGCTTCCTCTCCACGTTGGAT
>JAOTSC010000250.1 GCA_030247525.1 bacterium
TCCACAGTGTCGGATTTCAGTGTGATCGCAGCTTCCCGCAACGTGCTCCCGGTGGTTATTACATCATCAACAACGAGAATAGAACCGGACACGGGAGTGCAACAGTGAAACTTTCCCTTTACATTGCTCTCCCGTTCAGAATCGCTTGAGGCGACTTGCGGTTTTGCAATTCCGATTCTCGACAATGCTTTTACTACCGGAGTATCAAGAAGTTGAGCAAGATGAGTCGCAATTTGATGAACTGGATCGAAACCACGATGGCGGACGTGGTACCAATGAGGTGGTATCGGTACGATTGCGTCGTACGTGGTGGAAAGTGTTGTTTCAGCCCACTCCTTCGTATAATACTCCTGCAGTAACAATTCACCCAACTGGGGCATTTTTCCATACTTCCAGCGCTCAATCGCCAGCCGAATCGCACCGTCATATCGCCAAATTGCATGGATTTCGTAAAGAGGTGAGTTTTCAGGTGTCAAGACATTAACAGCGGGTCGCAGGAATTTTCGGCATTTTGGGCAAATCCAACCGCTCGGAATTCTTACTTCGCATTGCATACAGATGGTGGGAAGTAGCAACTCCTCGAAAGAAGCGATTACCTGTCGCAACTGGTTCATTTTATCTTTAAACGTCTGACATCGCCTATTCGCTCAGTGAGATTTCGACGATCCATCTCTTCGACAATCGCAATCGCTGATTTTCGAGATGTATTCAGTACTACAGCAATTTCTGCCGCGCTCATCGTTTCCTGTTCTTTAAGTTTCTGGAGAACTTGCTCGAAAGCAACTTGAATTTGCCCGGTAAGGAACCAGAGCCTGCCTTCCAAGACTGTCACCTCTCCCCGCTCACGCAGTAACTCGATCAAACGATGTAACTCTTTTTCAGGGATACTCAATTCTTCCGAGAGTGTAACTGGAGCTGTGGGCGACAGTCCATCCGATGTGAGCCGTTGCTTAAGGCGATCTACTTTCTCGGAATCGGTTTGCGACAACACTGGTACAAAATCCATAGTTCGGAAGTATCCCCGGTCGCTTTCGATAACTTGCTCACAGAGGAGATCGCTCACGAGTTGGTCGGTAAGGGTTGTGCCGATGCGTTGTTGTAGTGGCGGTAAAATAGTCGAAGCAGGTATTCCCACCCGCTCAGGGTGATCCTTCTGGAATGCAATAACCTGTTCGCGAAAGTGCTGCTTCTCTTTTGCAAAATGTTAGACACGGAGCACTCGGGTCTCTCCTTCAAGCAAGACATTCTCAATTTTTGCTTGAATAATATGCTGCAACAAAACTGCTTTTGGCAGCGAGAGGGCAATGGAAAGGCGGGCGATTGTCGCAGCCGATGGTTCGGTTTCGGCAACTGCTGCTTGTAGATACTGCGATTGTTTCAGAGTTGGTAACCGCAAAGGTAACCACTCAATATTTTCGGAGGAACGAAGCCGATGGAGTGGATTCGGATTAAGGACGATTCCGCCGCCGATGGTCCCTGCAGGCGAGTAACGACGAATTACAAAACGTTCATGAAACTGAGTTACAAAGGGAGTTTCCGCTTGAAAGCGGGCAAAGGTCGATTCACCCGGCTGTAAAAATGTTTGATTAAGAAAATCAAGCCGTCCGATAATTTCGGCAGTGCCAGAATGAAAGCGCACCCGGGAGCGATGCTTGATTGGCTCGTCTCCCATTGCTGAAACCTGAACATCGATTTCGGTGGTAGCTGTAAAGACCCCCGGCTCACAGAGACGATCCCCACGCTCAACAGAATCCCGGTCGATTCCAGTAATGTTAATCGCCGCCCGTTCCCCGGAACCAACCCGCTCCCGAGCGATGTTCTGCGATTGTATGCCGCGAACCCGCACCGTGAGGTTTTTCGGTTGAATTTCAATGGTATCGCCAACTTTTAACTCACCGCCCGATACCGTTCCCGTGACAACAGCGCCAAAGCCCGGCTTGGTAAACACCCGATCTACCGCTAATGAAAAAGCAACGCTGGACGACTTTGCCGGAATCGATTCGGCTAACTGCTGTAAAGCGATGCGCAATTCCGGTATCCCTTGCTGTGTAAGCGAATCGACCGAAAGGATTGACGCATCGGATAATGTACCTCTCGCGAGCATTGTACGAACGTCGTCGATTACCATTTCGAGCCATACGGGGTCAGCTAACGACGTTTTTGTTATCGCGACGATACCTCTGTGAACTCCTAATAATGAGAGAATGGCGTAGTGTTCTCGGGTTTGGGGCATAACCCCGTCATCGGCGGCAACTACCAGAAGCGCCGCATCAATTCCAGTCGCTCCAGCAACCATGTTTTTCACAAATCGTTCATGACCGGGTACATCAACGAATGCGATTCCATGTTCCCAAAATGCGAAACCAAGATCGATGGTCATGCCGCGAGCTTGTTCTTCGGGCAGTCGGTCGGGATCGGTTCCAGTTAGTACTCTGACGAGGGTCGATTTACCGTGGTCAATATGACCGGCAGTACCGATAACGAGTCGATGTTGCGGGTTAGTAACGGTCATTGGATTAGAACTTGATGAGACCAAATGCAACGGCAAGGAGATACACCGCAGGGGAAGTCAAGATTAAGCTATCGAAACGGTCAAAGACCCCACCATGCTCGGGGAGCAGTTTCCCGGAATCTTTTACACCGGCACTCCGTTTGAACATTGATTCCAACAAGTCACCAGCTTGCCCAATGGTGCCAGCAACAAACGCAGTTGCGACGAGAAACTCCCATGGCAGAAATTCACTCAATAGTAATACTCCAGTTAAACTCCAAAGCATTGCACCGAATAATCCAAAGATTGCACCTTCGACCGTTTTCTTCGGAGATATTTCGGGAGCAAGTGGACGTTTCCCCATCTTTTTGCCACCGAGATAGGCAAAGGTATCGCATACCCATATCAGCGACATGAGATACAGTGTGAAGATACCGCCTTCCCAAGTTGCGTCGGGTAACAGCAGTTTTCGCAGAATGACAAGCGTCGAGAGAAAGCCAACGATATAAACAAATCCGCCAATCGAACCGGCTGCTCGTAAGGACATGTTTTGTCCGCTACCCCGTAACGAAAATAACGCTAATAGCAAAACAACAAACAATCCGAGGTGAAAGCCAAGATGAAAATCGATCCACACTAAAAGTACCACCGCTGCGGAAAGTATCGCCGAGGAAGTTCGTACGACTTCCGCACCGGAGTGGCGCAGTATCGTCATATACTCGAACATCGCCATCGCTGCGATTAGTGCGATTAAAACGGCAAACGACCAACTCCCAAGT
>JAOTSC010000251.1 GCA_030247525.1 bacterium
GGTAAAGGCACTGCAGTCATGCCACCGACACCGTTTCCGGCATCTACGACAATTCTACAACTACGCGAAATCTTGAGTTTTCCGGCAAGGTCATCGAGATAACTTGGAATCGGTTCGATAAACTCTTCGTTACCTGCGCCATGTTCAAAATCATTCTCTTGAATGATACGCAATAATTCTTGAATCAATTCGCCATGCAGGGTCTCATCGCCGACCATACCCTTGAAGCCGTTGTAATTGGGGGGATTGTGCGAACCAGTGATTTGCAAGCCGCCATCCACGTTGCCGGTTTTTGTATAATGATACATCACGGGAGTCGGAACCATCCCTAATCGAATTACCGAAACACCCGTCGAACGAATCCCATCGGCGACGATCGGTTCAAATCCGGGACCCGAATTTCTGCCATCTCGACCTAACGCTACTTTTTTGGCACCACGACGCTTAGCAAACGTTCCATACGCTTGCCCGATTTTGCGAACATCCTCATTCGTGAGATCGACATTGACGATGCCGCGAATATCGTACTCTCGAAAAATCAGCGGATTCATGACTACTCCAAAAAATTGCCACGTTAATTGTACGTTAATCCCTATTCAAAAGCAAGCCCAATTTAGTACGGGAGACATATCAAGCGGATTATTACCAATGTAAAAGGTGAACACGGTGAGTACGGTATGAGAAAAATGCTCCAATGATTTCGACTGGTTTCGCCGTATTGCCGGTTCGTTTGAGAACTTCAGTGTTCCGCATTTCCTCTACGACATCCCGAACATGAAGTTTCACAGCCTGATCACAGACATCACGTTTGTAGCGACTTTGAGCGATCTCAAAGGGGCGGCGATAGGCTTGTACAATGGATGGTAGATAACTACCATCCGGAAAAACCCGTTCCGAGTTTTGGGCGGAAGTTGCGGCACCGCAATTGGAATGCCCCATGACAATAACGAGACTGACTCTCAGTTCCGAAACGGCAAACTCAATACTGCCGTAAACCTGTTGACTAAGGATGTTCCCGGCATTCCGAACGACAAACAAATCGCCAATCCCTTGATCGAAAATCACTTCCGAGATAACTCGTGAATCGGAACAGGTGAAGATGGCTGTATGTGGAGTCTGCCGTTCCTTCACCAGTTTTAAATCATGCACCGCTTGTTTCGGAAAGAATCTCCGGTTGGACAGAAAGCGTTGATGCCCTTCCAACAAATGTTGAAAGCTAACATGGTCTTGCAAACGATTATAGAGCGCGGGGGAATCTTTGTTCCAGAGTTGATTGATTTGCATGGTTTGTTACACAGTCTGATAGTAAAAAGCTTCATACTGGTCGACGATTTCTTTTTTGCCGAAATGTGATAGGGAATGGATGCGCCCGGCTTTCCCCATCGCTTGGCGGCGTTCAGGTTGCTCGAGCAGCTCGATGCCCGCTTCTGCCATACTATCGATATCGCCGAGATCTAACAAAAATCCCGTCACCCCACTTTCAATGACTTCCGGTAAACCGCCTACCCGATAAGCTAACACCGGGACCTCACAACACATCGCTTCGAGCGCTGCCAATCCAAACGACTCGGTTTCCGAGGGTAACAGGAATAAATCTGCTAACGCAATCAATTCCGGGATTGCAAGCTGTTTGCCAACAAAAATGGTGTCCCGAAAGATTCCGTATTCTTGTAAAAGATGTTCTGCCCGTGACCGTTCGGGACCATCACCAATTAAAAGCAAACGGGCGTCACGCTTCTGGCGGATCCGGTGAAACACTTCGACAACATCAATAATTCTCTTAACTGCCCGGAAATTCGATAAATGTGCAATGAGCGGAATGTCGCGGGCGAACGAGTGTACCTGCTTCGCCGTTTCTCCCAATGGTTTAAAAATATCGCCATCAACAAAATTGTAGATTACTTCGATCGGTCGCTGCACTTGAAACGATTTCCGGGTTTCATTGGCAAGGAAATTGGATACTGCTGTGACACCCGGTGAGCGGTCGACTCCCAGTTTCACAACCGGAAGAAAGCTGGGATCGTTCCCTACTAACGTGATATCGGTACCATGAAGCGTTGTGATGTAAGGGAGTTTATTCTTGAGAATTTCACCGGCGAGCAGAGCGCTTATGCTATGCGGGATCGCATAATGCACATGTAACAGATCAAGCGATTGCTGCTGTGTGACCTCAACCATTTTGCTTGCCAGTGCCATCGAGTATGGGTAAAATTCAAACAATGGATACTCAAATTGCTCGACTTCATGATAAAAGATGTTCGGAGAAAATAGGGCTAATCGATGGGGAAATTGATAAGTTATAAAATGAATCTCGTGTCCTCGCCGCGCCATTTCCATGCCCAATTCAGTAGCGAGTACACCACTACCGCCATAGGTAGGGTAACAGGAAACACCAATGCGAAGTTTTTTCTTTTCTGACACAAGTAATCCTAATTTGCTAAAGTGTAGTTATACGAACGATGTTTACGACAGTTCTGGTCGCCCTTATCTTAACATAGGGAATCGAGATCATTTACCACACTGTTACCGAAAGGAGATACGAGTGTTGTACGTAAAATGCAGAATCGCTTTGCTTTTCCTTGCTTCTCTCATCACTTTGGGCGTAAGCATAGCACAACCAACACAACCATGGTTTGAACGAGTACAACTCCAAATGATGGTATCGTCGAGTTACTCGATTAATGTAAATAACCCAGCTAATGACTCAAACTCTTACCGTTCAAGTGACTTGGAAGCGAATCGATTCCTGCTCGATATGGTACAGATCTCCCTGCAACAAATCCCTACAAAGGCGAACGAATCCGGTTTTCGATTCGATTTGGCAATGGGGGAAGTCGCACGAATTTATCCAACTGGTTTTGGTAGTTGCGGCGATTATACAATCAATCAAGCGTACATAAGCTATATCGCACCAATGGGAAAAGGACTTCGCGCCGATGCTGGTCTCTTTGCCACTCATTGCGGGTACGAGTTTATGGAAGGGGTCGATGGCTGGAATGATCATGCAACACATTCGTTTCGCTACGCATATGCCGAACCAACCGTGCACTCCGGCCTACGTTTTCAATACCCTTGGTCAGAGCGGTTTACGACATCTTTCATCTTAGCGCAAGGTGCTTTTAGCTACCGAGACAACAACAAAGCAGCTTCCTTT
>JAOTSC010000252.1 GCA_030247525.1 bacterium
GTATGCTTTTTCGAGTTGGCGCTTCTCCTCGATGGTCTTCGTCAATTTTTCGACGATGTCACTGCCGGCGCTGGCAAGCAATTCCTGCATCCGTGTGAACTGATTGGCGCGATTTCGGATAAACGCATACGCGGAGCGTCCCGTCAATGCTTCGATTCGCCGCACCCCCGCCGCTGCGCCAGTCTCAGTTGTGATAATAAAAGTCCCTATTTCGGCAGTCTTAGTGACATGAGTTCCGCCACACAGCTCCTGAGAGACAATTTGATTGGTGTCTTTGTCGCGAACACGAATAATACGAACAGTATCGCCATACTTCTCATCGAACATCGCTTCGATTTTACCGGCTTCGATTTCCTTTTTCAAATCCGCCATTGCTTCTTCGCTGGGAACAACAACTCCATTCTCATGGATGCGGTCGTTTACCCATTGCTCGATAGCAACGATTTTCTCAGTGGAGACTTTTTCAAAATGGGTAAAATCAAACCGCAAATACTCAGGATGGACGAGCGAGCCGGCTTGATGAACGTGCCCGCCAACAAAGACGCGGAGCGCTTGGTTTAACAAGTGCGTCGCCGTATGGTTGCGAGCCAAGTCTACCCGCCGCGCCTCATCCACTTTGCATTCGACCAGCTCCGGCACTGTTTCCGACCATTCCAGCAGACGGCAACGATGAATAATTCCTACTTCGGATTTTCGGACATCGAAAACATCGGCAGAGAAATCCTTGCCACTAATCGTACCATAATCGGCTAACTGACCGCCGCCTTCGGGATAGAACGGAGTTTCGGCGATTACGATTTCGAGACTATCCGCTTCGGACTCTTCCCCTTTAACCAAACGCCAACGCAACGTACTGGTGTCATTCTTTAACTTGTCGAATCCGATGAATTTACTTTCACCTTCGGTAAGGATAGTCCATTCACCGGAACCTGCTTGTTTGTGGACAATCTTTGAGGCAGCCCTGCCGCGTTCCCGTTGTTCGTTCAGTAATCGGTTGAAACCGTCGATATCGACCCCCAACCCGGCTTCGCGTGCCATCAGTTGGGTTAAATCGAGCGGAAAACCATAAGTATCGTACAATTGCCAAGCGATTTCACCAGCAAGTATATCGCCAGTCTGCAATTTCGCCGCTTCACTTTCGAACCGTTCGATGCCATTGTCCAACGTGCGGGAGAAGTTCTGCTCCTCCGCACGGATAACACGTATGACATGGTCTTTCCGGGCGCGCAATTCGGGATAAAAATCTCCCATCGTCGCATCGAGGACCGAGACTAACTCGTTCAGGATGGGTTCAGTGATATGCAGCTTGCGAGCAAAGCGTGCTGCCCGCCGAATCAATCGCCGCAGGACATAGCCGCGACCTTCGTTACCGGGTAATGCGCCATCGGTGATCGCAAACGAAACTGCCCGCACATGATCGGCAAGCACGCGATGCGGAATTCCGTTCACGCCATTTTCGTAACAGACACCTGATAGCTCAGCGACCTTCTGCAGTATCGGTTGAAAAACATCGGTCGAATAATTGGAACCTACGCCTTGCAATACCGAGCAAACGCGCTCAAAGCCCATCCCGGTATCGACATGTTTCGCCGGCAATGGATGGAGCTCCCCTTGATCGTCACGGTTGTATTGGATGAAAACCAGATTCCATAATTCGATGTACCGCTCGGAACCGGTATTCACGCCGGCATTCGGATCGGCGTCGAATTCGATACCGCGGTCGATATGAATCTCGCTGCAGGGGCCGCAGGGACCAACGTCGCCCATTTCCCAGAAGTTATCTTTCTTGCCCCAGCGTGAGATGTGCGAGTGATCGATGTCGGTTACTTCTTTCCAAAGCTGTTCCGCTTCGTCGTCGTCGACATACACCGTCGCATACAATTTCTCTTTGGGAAGTTTCCAAACACCCGTTAATAATTCCCATGCCCATTGAATTGCTTCGCGTTTATAGTAATCGCCAAAGCTCCAATTCCCGAGCATTTCAAAAAAAGTGTGGTGATAGGTATCGACGCCAACTTCTTCAAGGTCGTTATGTTTCCCGGAAACCCGTAAACACTTCTGAGCATTCACTGCTCGCGAGTAAGGTCGCGAACCGTGCCCTAAAAAAACATCTTTGAATTGGTTCATCCCGGCATTGGCAAACAACAGCGTTGGGTCGCTTTTCGGAACAACCGGGCTGCTCGGCACAAACGTATGAGTGTGCTGTTCGAAATACTCGATGAATTGACGGCGAATTTCCGCAGAAGTCAACATTACTTTACTCACAATACTAAATAGTTGTAGGGGCGTTTTGTGAAAAATACGCCCCTACGAAAGTACTTCACTGATTTCAAAACAAAAACTACTTCGGTTTATCCGAAAGCTTCTTTAATAGATGTACGATTTCGGGGATGCGAGGTGCGATGTCGGTTTCGATCCGATCTCGCAATGCTCGGACATCCAGCTCTAATTTGAGTTGCTGTTCGTAATCGAGTGTCGCGCGCTCACGATCTCTGACCACCCGCGCTTTAAGGCCAATAACAACCAACGACGCCCAAACTACGCCAAGACCGAAGAAAATCATCATCAGCATTTCGCGGTTTTCTTGCGAACCGAAGAGGAAGTATCCAAACGCGATTATCCATGCGATAAGCATGATAATCACAATCGGCCAACTACCCAGAAATTCTAAGGTCTTCTCGGCTAACAGAGTATTCTTTTCAAGTTGTTCGTTCAAGTTCCGAGCGATTTTTTTCTTGGAAATCAGATAGCTCAGAACCTTACGGTCGGTTGGCGTCAGTTCGCCGACTTTCCTTTTAAGAGCGTCGAGCGATGTATCGTCATCGTCTCGGGGACGGAAATTCCGAGTGTCGGGACGACGGTTGTCAGGGCGCTGGTTGTCGGAACGTTGATTATCGCGCGGGTTCGGACGGGATTGCGGTGCATCTTCGCGATTACGATCCCGGGAAGATTCGACAGGTCGATCCTGACTTCCTAATCGTGCTCGAATCGCTCCTTCGCCGGATGTGGCGCTTTGTGGACCACGAGGACCACCACCCATATAGCGCGACGATTCCGGACGCTGCAACGGCACTGTCGGCGCTGGCGATTCACGTCGCTGTTGGCGTTGTGGTTGATGT
>JAOTSC010000253.1 GCA_030247525.1 bacterium
AGCGGTAAAGAAATCTATTTGCGGTCTAAGCATGCCCATTCACATTTACGCACACGCAAATCCGGTGAATAAGTTTTCGACACCGATGAGCGACATATCGTTTACTGGAAAGATAGCCCGGTGGATGTTTATCTCGTAGTCAAAACCAGCGATGAGCGAATTCGTTGGATGAATATTTCGCAAGCAATCAAGCATCAAGCCGAGAAATCCAATCAAATTGTTTTTGTTGGAGAGACTCTTGATGATACGAGTCTGCTTAAACTAAGAGTGCAAGTTTTAGGGTTACCGGTAGGTATGGAAAGCAAGAAGAAGTAATTGCGCTACACAACCCTACCAATTCTTCGGAAGAGGTAACTCTTCCGTCGGAAAGCCGTACGAAAGCAGATGCTGACGGAACCGGGAAAAATCCTGCGCGGAGAGATGTGGCAGTCGGTAATGCTGGTGTTCGACGCATTTCTTTGCATGATGGTAATGCGCAAGAATCGCACTGTGGAAGATGGGTTCTGTAGTTGGATTCACCCGCTCTGTTTGCGCTTGCCATACAAGGTAACGACCATAATTGATCGAAAATAGCATCGCATCGAGATCGGGCGAAGCTGGCGTGATATGTGTTGCAATTTCGTCGAGTAACGTTTTTGCCGCAACACCATCGCCGCGCAACAACTTCAATTCGACAATACGATCCAACACCCGGGACAATTCCGGTTGCTTGGTTTCGCGAGCGATTGCAACCGTTTGCTCTAAGATATCGTTCGCCTCATCCAAGTACCCTTGTTCCATTCGTAGCGCTGCATACGCAGCCAATGCAATCACTTCAAATTCGCGATACCCTAAATTGCGGTTGGCTTCCACCGCTTTTAAATATTCGTGATACGCCTGATCAAAATCACCCAACTCGTGATAAGCCGCCCCAATATTGAAACAAGTTATTGCCTGCGAACGAAGATTATCCAAGCGAGTGTGAATCTCCCTTGCCCGCAGATAACACTCTAACGCCTCCTCGATTTGACCAGTACTGCGCAATAGTGTTCCGTAGTTGTTGAGAATCGTTCCTTCGGAACGAAGATTACCGATTTCACGATGGATGGCGATGGCTTCAAAATACTTCTCCGATGCTTTGTCGATTTCACCACGGCCATAGTCGATTGCCGCAAGGTGCCCTAAAACAGCGCCTTGCATCTTTCGCAGCTTGTGGGTGGAAACGTACTCCCAAGCATCGTTGTACAACCGGTACGCCTCGTCCAAATCGCCATGTTTCTCATAAACGATTCCGAGATCGATCAGCATTTTTACTAATTTTTCCCGCTTGTCGGATTTGCGAAATATCGCGATAGCATGCAATAAAGAAGCCTTCGCATCTTCCCATTGTCCCTGCTCGATGTATATCGCTCCGAGATTTCCGGCTGCGATTGCTTCCCCTTCGGTATCGTTGATCGACTGTGCATTAGCAAACGCTCGGGCATAGGCTTCTACTGCTTCCGGATACAAACCGGTGTGCCGGTAATGGGTGCCAAAAGATATGTAAATCGTCGTTAAGAGTTTTTGATCGCCGCTTGTTTCGGAGATCGTTTGTGCTTTTGATAAATCGTTGAATGCGTCGTTTAGTTTTCCTAAATCGGTGTAGACACCAGCCCGCAAACAAAGAGCATACGCTTGCTTCGCGACGTCGGCGTCGGAGAATGCGAGTGCAACCGCTTGCTCGGCAAATGCAAGCGCTTGCTGCAGTTTTCCCTGTGCGCGCGAGTGCGCGATTTCCCGTTGGATTTTTTCAAATTCAGTCGGCATCGTTGATTCATCCAAGTGATGTGGGTATGAGGTAAATCGATGTATGGATTTCTATTCGACAAAGTTACACGATTCTGAAGTGATTTCCATTCTCTGTGGTTCTTGCTTTTCGTTTTGTAAGTATAAAAAAACGGATGTATGCTTTCATGTGTGTGTTTGGTGTCACGTCGACTACTCTAAGAGTGACTTAAGTGTGATTGCAAATTGTACTCGGCAATAACTTCCACTTCTATACACACAGCATCGTATTATCAAGTACTTATTTTAATTCGCTGTCTGAATGGTTTGCAAATTTTGCAGAAATGCGACTTTCTCCTTGCTTTTTTTGCATAGTCATCCTACTATTGGATAACGAGCGTCGCCGGGTTGACTTGGTCCCCGGTTTGAGCGATTCGCCTGCAAGGGTTACCAATGAAGGCATGGAAAGCCGGGGGGCTGCTCCTACTTCTTCTGGGGCTTACTGCATCGGCGTTTGCCGGAAATTTATCCGGTAATGTATCGGGTGTCTTGAGATTTGAAAACTCGCCGTATTCGGTTGTTGGACCCATCACAGTACCATCCGACTCGCAATTAGTCATCGAGCCGGGTGTTGACCTGCGCTTTGCACAAGGCGCAGCTCTGATCGTTCGGGGTCGACTGATCGTTATGGGGACGATCAGTCAGCGAGTCATATTCCAAGGTGGCGACGGTCAGACTTGGAATGGTATTCGTTTTGAAGACGGTTTGCCAGAGGTGAGTACACTATCTAATGTGGAAATTCGCAACTCCAGCAATCCGGTATTTGTCGATATGTCTAACGTCGTCATCGACTCATCACTGATCTACGGATCGAATAAAGGGTTGTTTGTAACACGTTCGACGGTGTTGCTTTCAAATTCTTTGTTGGTTATGACGATCACACAACTGGAACCGGGTGTTGGAGTTGATGCGATCGACAGCGATATCCAAGTGATGCGCGACACGATTTTGGTAAATTCCTCCGGTGTCTGTGAGAATGTCACTGGGATCAGTGTCCAACAAGGCACAGCGACGCTTTCCAGTAATGTTATCCAAGTAAACTCGAATAGCGCTTTTGTCACTTGTGGTATTTATCTACTTAGTCAGGACGATGCGTTAGTCAGTCGAAACATAGTAAAAGTTACCAGTCTTCTGTTCTCTTGCGGGATGAAACTCGAAAACTCAGGTGCCGGCGTTTATATCCATAACAACTCGGTACGCTTAATGTCACAAAACACTTCGAGTTATGGTCTGATGATCGAAGATGGACGATCGATCAATATTCGTAACAATGTTGTTTGGGGAAACAATTTTGGATGGGGTATTGT
>JAOTSC010000254.1 GCA_030247525.1 bacterium
AGGCGTATGGCATACGCCCTTATTTCATGAGGATCATCTTTCGCGTTTGCGATTGTTCTCCGGTTTGGAGGCGATAAAAGTAAGTGCCAGAGGGTAAGCCGGTGGCGTTGTACGATAAACGATAGGTACCGGGTCGTTGGTAGCCTTGGTAAAGCGATTGTACTTCCCGCCCATTCAAATCGAAAACTTTCAGTTCCACCGCACCCGACAATGGAAGACTGTAGGAAATAGAAGTAGATGCATTGAATGGGTTGGGGTAGTTGGGGTGAAGTGTTATTTTACTCGGAAGTTGAATGTATTCAAGTGATACAAATTCACTCGTTTCGTCGGTTGTGAAACGAATAGTACCACCAGTTCCGACTACCCAACCGGTGTTTGGATTAACGAAATCTGACTCATAAAGATAACTGGAACCAAGAAATACATTTGACCATGTTTGCCCATGATTGGTTGTGTGATATGCGCTGTATTCGTTAAACAACCAACCGTTTTCTGGATCTGAGAAATAGACGCTTTGAAGTACTCCAGAATTTATGTTGTTAGGAATCCAAGTGTTTCCTCCATCAGTAGTTGTTAAGTAGACACTATAATCGATACCAGATTCATATTCTTCATATCCCCCAACAATCCAACCGTGTAAACTATCCGAAAAACATATATCTGACAATACATTTGGACTGTTTTCATACACAGTCCATTGAGTATTCCAAGTAGTACCTCCATCGGTTGTACGAAGTATAGTACCTCTTATGCTAATTGCCCACCCATGTAGTTGATCAAGGAAACATACTTTGTTTAAAGTGACGCTAAAATTACTTGTTTGCGATATCCAGTTTTCTCCACCATCTGAGGTGTGAAAAACAACTCCGCCACTGCCTACAACCCAGCCATTTTGTCGATCGGTAAAATTAACAGAAGTAAGAGCTTGTGTTGTGTTAATGTAGCGGGTCTCCCAAGTAATTCCACCATCAGTCGTAGTTCCTAATCTACCATTTGAACAAGAAACCCACCCATAAGCTGAATCGATGAAATGAACGCTATAGTTACGACTTGCGTTCAATCTAGTGACAACATTCCAGTTCTGTCCACGATTCGTTGTTATCAGAACAATTCCTGAATCTCCAACAGCACACACTGTATTAGAGTTGACAACTGCAATCGAAAATAAATTATTTTGTACTCCCCGAGACACTTGAGTCCAGTTAACTCCATGATTGGTAGTTCTTTTAATGTGTCCATTCCATCCAACAATCCATGCAGCGTTTTCACTCAATCCATGTATTCCTAAAATTGTATTTGTTATTTGTCGTTGTGTTATCCAACTTGTACCTCCATTCGTTGTATGAGATACTTCACATATACCGAAGCTGGATTGTGAGAACAACCAAACAACATCGTCACTTACACATGAGATCTTTTTAATCTCGTAGTTAATACCTGAGTTGATCTGAACCCAAGAAAGACCTCCATTTATTGTTTTGTATAACCGATTAGACCCTGCTACCCAACCGTGATTGATATCGGAGAACGAAACACAGTAGAGCATTCCTCCCCAGTTAACACCAGAATCCATGACAGCCCAAGTTCTTCCACAATCTGTTGAGCGATTAACTTCGCTTCCTACAATCCATACTATGCTATCACTTGTACAATCAATACCCATCATCCAACCTACTGCTGGAAAACAGTTTAAAGTATCCCAACTATTTCCGCCGTTCGATGAATGAAAAAGAAGACCGTACTGATTTGATGCATATAAATTAAGTGAATCAAAATAAGAAAAGTTTGCGATTATATCATGTGGAATCGCATACAACTTGGTTCTCCAAGTCTCTCCACCATCTGTTGTATGTTGAATAGAACGGGAACTATGAAACCATATAGATGTAGGGCTAGAATGTGCGATACTCAAAAATGCATTTTGTGTATCAAGATTCACTAATGACCACGAAACTCCATAATCTGTTGTTTTGAAAGCAACACCCATCTCACCGGCAATCCAACCAGTACTGTCGTTTAACATATCCACTGCGTACAACCTATTCCCTTGTGGAAGAGGATTTTGCCACTCCCACCCCTGCGCAAACAGAGTTGGGGTAGAAAGGAGGAAAATTACTGGAGTACTGAGGAGAGTTACGAAGTATCGAAGTTTCATGGCGACCTCTGGTGTATCTGAATATACAAATATTACCGATACGCAAGAAGGTATTTTGCGAGATTCTAACAATTCTCAATGATTTTCTTTGAATGCCGTTAGAATTTCACAGCAAGCCCCACCCGGTACGATTGATCCGCTCCAATACCAATCATTGGTTTCCCGCGAATTCCCGTGGGGGGGTTCCCCGTAGGATTGCGAAGAGAATTCTGAAAGAAGATGAAGTCGGAGGGCATGATGAATCCGAACACCATGCCGGCACTACACCATAGCCCGGCATCGCGCCATGTCTTGTTGCCTTTGAAGCGCGATAAATCCCATTCGTAGCGATTCGCTTCGACGACGACATAAGTGCCAGTAGCCACTAATCCTGCGCCCACCGCATTTTTGTAACGGTTGTTCATCGCTTGGTTCGTCGATTGCGTTTTTCGCGAGAGGATTGACCACGTTCCATTTGGATTCCGCCGAAGATTTTTCTGGACAATTCGATTCAATTCTTTCGCCCGCGCCGGACTCGGTGGGTGTGACATAAAAATACGAGCTCCACCGCCATGCTTTTTCGCGATGCGTTGCCATAACGCGACGGCGGCAGTCGGCTGAAATCCGGCATCGGTCATCAAAAAGAGACCTTTGCTGTCTGATTCAGCTTCCTGATCGCGGGAGAATCCCATCGCCATCATCCCCGCGAAAATATCGGCACTCGATTGCGAAGTATTTGGTAAGAAGATTGCCCCAATCAGGATAGCAAGAATCGAAGCATTTTGTTGTTTGGAACCGTGTTGCTTATAATTGTGAACCAACTCATGCGCGACCACCGCGGCAAGTTCGTCGGAGGATTTCACTTCGGTGAGTAATCCCGTCAATACGCAAATCAGATCGGGCGAACAACTGCCTGAGGTGGCAAACGCATT
>JAOTSC010000255.1 GCA_030247525.1 bacterium
CGCTAAATGTTCAAGCGATGATTGACTACCATGTAAAGCACGATTTAGATGCCGCTGAAAAAAACTGGTCAGAATGCTTAAAGATTGCTCGTCATGTGAAGATTCACCGATCAGTCTGCGACACTTGAATAACCTGGGGGTGGTAGCCGCCGTTCGTGGCCATAACCGGCAAGCGATTCGCTACTGGCATCAAGCACTGAAGATTGGACGGGAAATCGGCTACTCCGCACGGTTGAGCGCGGTACAAGTAAATATTGGTGTCAAATATTTCGAATCTGGTAAATTACAAGACGCTGAAATTAGTTATTTGCAAGGACTCGATTACTTACGGCGCGCTGAGAAAATCACCGACCAGATCTACTGTTTGGGTAATTTATCGGAACTCCAACTCTGTCACGCGAACTATCGTGCCAGCTATTACTACAATACGGCTGCCCGCGATTTGGCAACCTCTGCCGAATCCGCCGAGTTGCAGTTTCAACCTTTGCTGCAGTTAGCAGAGCTTCATTGCCGGACCGGGAATCACGACATAGCATACGAAACGCTGCTTGCCGCCGAACGTTTGTCGCCTGATCCCTCCGATATCGATCGGCTGCGGATCGCAAGCATGAAGAATGCTTGTCATCCGAATACCGAGCCTGCTATTGACCTCAGCGAGAGTATTGCAAGCGGAGACTGGGAACGAATCGATGAAGCTACTTTGATTTTGTGGTGGTTACAAAATCGCAATCCCGACGAATCATCAGAATTCACGCTATTTGCACAAAGGCTGCATGCTCTCGGAATCGAAGCGCAGCACCTTTGGATTGAGTCATGGGGTAAGTATTATTCCTTACTTGCAGCAAGCACTACCACAGCTGCCGATTGGGAGAACAGCGTTCGGAATGTAACACAGTTCCCTGAGATACACTGGCGGGTTCTTTGGAAGGCTGGGAATGCTTGGCGGTCGGTGGGTGAGCATGTATCTGCTCGTAACTCGTTTCGTAAGGCAATCCAAATCTTAAAGCAAATCACTTCACAATTGCATTCCGGTGAAGCAGCCACCTATCTTAAGGCGAGCGATCCAAGTCGTTTCCGACTTGATATGACCGCCCAATAATTCCTGCTATTCATCTTGCCAGCCGGAGAACCGGTTGTGCGGCTTTCGTTGTATAGATACATACAGGGAGTCCGACCATTACCACACAGGATTATTTCGCCGATCTCGAGCGGGCGATTACCGCGTCGGAACCGATTCCACCACCAATCCAATCGAACCTTACTTGGTCCGACTGGCACCACTTTGCCGATTTGATGTCGGAGTTAACCTCCAACAATAATCTGGAAGATCTGCTGAACAAGGTGATTGATTACGCTATGGAGCTAACGAAGGCAGAGCGTGGTTTTTTAGTGTTGTTGAATGAGAGCTTCGAAAAACAACTGATGGTTGCCCGTGGTGTCGACCGTAAGCAAATTGAAAATGCAATGGATGCGACCAGCAGTACAGTCATTAAAAAGCTGTTTGAGTTGCGTCGACCACTGCTCGTGGAAAGTGTATCGACTCACGACTCGCTCGCTCGGCAACAAAGCATTGTTAAGCAGGGGATTTGTTCGATTATTGGCGCACCACTGATTATTCGTAATCGGGTTATTGGTGTTACCTATGTCGATACTACCAATCCGGCAAAGGCGTTTAGCCCCCGTGAACAGGATCTGTTTACCGCATTAGGCAGTATCGCAGCGATAGCAATCGAAACCGCCGGATTGATTTCGTCGCTCGAATCGGCGTCGAAGACATTGCAAGACACATCTGATTTTCTTGGAAACCTATTACGCAGTCTTCCTGACGGCGTCGTTGTATTCGCCAGTGATCGCAAAATCCATTTCTCGAATTCCTTGGTGCGAAAACGGTTTAGTTCGACGAATTCCAATGTTCCGCAAACTTGTTCCGACATTCCGTTCTTCGCAACTGATGCTGGGAAAAAGCTCTTGGCTGCTGCGACAGAAGGCGACTGGACTTCCCAATCGATCGAAGGCACTGATGTTATCGGCGGTACACGCGTCCATTATCACGTCTTCGATGTTCCCCGCCGTGGCGAGGAGCAGTTGTATGGATTGCTGCTGGCGGATCGGACAAAGGAGTATCAGCTCGAGCAGGAAGTTATTCGTACAAGTAAATTCTCATTGGTCTCACAACTCGCCGGCGGAATCGCCCATGAGATAAACAACGCCCTAACCCCAGCATTTAGTGCGTTACAACTTGCTCAAATCCGTGCCCGACCGAATCCCATTGTTGAAGTACAATCATTGCGTGAATCGATCGATGTCGCTTTTCAACAGCTCAATAAAACGAGTCAGATTGTAAAAGATTTGCGAAATCTGAGCCGTCCAAAGCAACCGAAGTTCGAACGGGTCGATGTTACAGCGTTGGTGCATTCGACGGTGAAGCTACTGCGTAGTTCCAGTGGTCGTTTGAAATTCTTTGATCCATCGAATCCCACGGCGAAGTTCCGTTTAATGGTTGAAGTTCCCAACGATACACTTTTTGTGTTAGGTGATGTCAGTCAGATCGAAGGAATGATGTTCAATCTGATTCTCAATGCGGCACAAGCAGTGGAAGAAAAGGGGAGTGGGGCGATTACCGTGAAACTGATTTTAGATGGGGATCGGATTAAATTCGTAGTTGCTGACGAGGGAGTCGGCATCGCAGCTGATAAACTCGCCCAGATTTTTGAACCTTACTACTCCACTAAACCGGACGATATTGGAACTGGCTTGGGATTAACCATTGTGGAAATGGCAGCAACCGCCCATCATGCCACAGTCAGTGTTGAGAGTAAAATTGATGTCGGAACCGTCTTCACAATTAGCTTTCCCGTGTTTTCGGAAATCTGAACTGCAATCGGGAAGCATACATTTGTTATGATAACAGAAGGGGCGGATTACCGCCCCTTTTTTTTTATGAGTCAGCTTACAGCTACATCAATTTTTCGCGTAAATGATCGAAGAAACTCTTTCCCGTATCCTCGGTAGGTCCCAAATTCTCTTCACTCAACTCCTCTATC
>JAOTSC010000256.1 GCA_030247525.1 bacterium
CCATACTGTAACTACGACTATCTGATCACCGTTCCCGTATCCGTTAAGATGAGGGATGCCCGCCCCGCGCATCCGGAGCTGTTTGCCGCTTTGAGTGCCGCTGGGAATTTTCAATTTTGCTTTACCTTTCAGCGTCGGCACTTCGACCTCGCCTCCCAATGCCGCTTTTGTAAATGGGATCACGAGATCATAAATCAAGTCGTCGCCATGGCGGGTAAAATGGGAATGTTCCTTTTCTTGAATAATGACGATTAAATCACCTGCCGGCGCACCACGCCTTCCTGCATGTCCTTGACCACGGAGTGTTAAGTAATTGCCGTCACGTACCCCTACCGGGATTTTAACGGCTACTGTAACTTCACCACGTACCCGCCCTTCACCGTCACACTCTTTACAGGGATCGTCGATGATGTGACCCGAGCCCTGACAATTGGGACAGGAAGTAATAGTCGCAACTTGTCCTAAAATGGTCCGCTGCACTTGCCGGACTTGTCCACGTCCGCCGCAAGTCTTACAAGTCGTTTTCTTCGAGCCGGGTTTGGTGCCGTTGCCGTGGCATACTTCGCAGCTTTTCTGACGGCGAATTTTAATTTTTTTCTCTACCCCGGTAGCAATCTCTTCCAATTCGAGATGTACGGTAACCTGAAGATTTGAACCACGGCTCGATTCCTCTGGATTAATATCGGTGCCGCCGCCAAAACCGAACGGATCGAATCCTCCCATCCCGCCGCCAAACATCTCACGGAAAATCTCAAACGGATCGATACCACCACCACCACTACCACCAAACGACTCACTCGGCATCCGGTGACCGAACCGGTCATATTGCTGACGCTTCGCCGGATCGGATAACACAGCGTAGGCTTCGCCAATTTCTTTAAACTTTTCTTCAGCGGATTTATCACCCGGATTTTTATCGGGATGGAATTGCATTGCCAATTTACGATAGGCTTTCTTGATGTCTTCGGCCGAACCGCTACGGTCGACGCCTAACACCTCGTAATAGTCGCGTTTTTGCATCTTACGCTTCACTCTCCATAGTCGTTTCTGGTGCTGCTACTAATACTTTGGCAGCATGTAGTAAACGCTCGTGTAACAGCCAACCCGGTTCCACCAAGATTGCTACATGGTTGGGTAAAAACTCATTGCTGGGCAATTGTCCAATCGCTTCGTGGAGATTCGGATCAAATGCATCGCTCGGTCGTGGAGCGATTTTCAATGCGCCGGCGGTTTCCAGCGCTTTCTCGACTTTACCTTGCAACATCGCAATCGCTTCGACCAGTTTTCCGGTGTCGGTTACCGATTCGCTATGTTGTACCAAGCGATCCAAATCCAATAGCGCTGGCAGTAATGCCTTTAGTAAGCCTTCTGCGCCATACTTTCGGATTTCCAGCCCTTCCAGGTTTTTGCGACGGCGGAAAGTATCTAATTCGGCAAGGGTTCGTAATACATCGTTTCGCGCATCTTGCAGCGTTTTCTCTTTTTCCGCCAATTGCGTTTCTAACTCTGTGATTCGCATTGACAGCGTATTTTCGGATGTCGGTTTATTTTTCAGTTCACTATCCTGTTCTTTGACAGCTTCAACAACCGGAGCCGGTTGGGCTTCCGATTCCCGTACTGCATCGTCCTCGCCGGTGATTGGTATCTCTACCGTCACGGGTGGTTTGCCTTTTTCAGTGTAGGCACGTGCATCGATTTTCACTACGATTCATCTCCTAAAACTTATTTTGCATTTTACTGAGCAGGTTTGCCGCCAAGCCGACCAATGCCATTTGTCGCGGATAATCCATCCGGGTAGGTCCAATGATACCAATAGTCCCGCTCAAATCACCCACCCGGTAATTCGCAGTCACACACGACAGTTCCTTAGCAGCTTCGATGCCCGATTCAACGCCGATCCGGACGCGAACATCGTTACCAATATCCTCATTCTCTAACAAATGCAAAAGAATGTCTTTGCCTTCGAGCAATTCAATCACTGTTTTTAGTTTATCGGGATGGCGAAATTCCGGTTGATCGAGCGCGTGTCCTGCACCGGCAATCGATTGCGAAGGCATCCCAAACAACGACTCGGCTCCGCTCAAAATCAAGCGTACCAATTCAGAGCTGGCTAATCCGGTATCGGCAAGCCGCACATTCGCTTCCGATTGTAGAGTCGATAACTGAACGCCGGATAATCGCTCGTTGATTAATCGTGTCAAGCCGACGATTTCTCCGGCAGATACCCGCACTGGCAATTCGATGAATATGGTTTTCACCATGCCTTCACGGAGTGTGACAACCAATAATAGTCGTTCATCGGCAACTTGCAACAGCTCGATATGTTCCAGGATGCCGCGATCCAACCGGGGAGATAATACAACCCCAATCAAATGTGATGCCGATGCCAACACCGAGGCGAACCGGTTTAGAATCGTCTCACCCAATGCATTGCTTTCCTCGATTGCCCGGGAAAATTCCTCTTCACTACGATAATCGAGTGGTGGTGTTGTTAATCCATTGACAAAAGTACGATAACCATTTGCCGTTGGTATACGGCCGCCGGAAGTATGTTGTTGTTTGAGCAATCCAGCTGCTTCCAATTCCGCCATCACATTACGAATTGTTGCCGAAGAAGCGCCAACTGCCTTGCCAGCTACGGTTAACGAGCTGACCGGTTGTGCGGTCAGAATGAATTGGCGTACCACCGTATTCAGTACATCACGGTGGCGTTCGCTCATAGCGATTGTATCTTGTCCAATAGGTTTACGCATAGGGCATAAGTTATACGAGTCTCAATTCACGGTGCGACAAAGAAACCGAAGGGAAATCGAAACAACCCTTCGTCGAAAATACAAACTAACGGGCGGAGCGGAGGAATGCAAACGACCTAATAACATAAGAATATTCCTAAGGTTGTGTTGTAGTTGTTTGGGACAGGAACTAAACTTGTGATTGACCCAACTTGACTTTCGGGGAAGTCAATGCTAACTTTCCGAACTTGAGCAAGCCACCTTAGCACAGTCGGTAGAGCAGCTGATTCGTAATCAGCAGG
>JAOTSC010000257.1 GCA_030247525.1 bacterium
TTCGATGCAAATCCCGGGGTGTCAAGTACCCTTATCAATCGAAGAGAATCAGGGTGAGAAACATCGAATATCGCAATTCCCGACTCACCGTCTGCAACAAAGGCAGAATTTCCTGAAACAGCGATACCCCATGCTTGACCCGGCGAATCGGCTGAGTCGACCAATCGAGGAGAAGTTGGGTTGGAGATATCGATAATGCTGATTCCAGATGTGTAGGCGGAGAGATATGCATAGTCATTATAAATGGTAATCTTCGTGATCGCATAAGGGGTAATGCATGAACCAATCTCTGAGATGTTATTGGGATCGTCGCAAGCGAATATTCGGAAAACAGAGCCATCAGCGATATAAAGAAAACTGTCGGATGCAACAATTGACAAGGGCTTTGATCTTGTCCGGTAAACAAATCGGCATTGTTGATTTGCTAAATCGGTCAAATTGTATTGACGAATTGAATTCCCTAATGCGATATATGCAAACCCTCGTGCAACGGCAACATCAACTACCGATTTATCCAAACCACTGGCAAAAAGCGTTGCATTTACTGTATCTCTGAGACAAAGTCCCGAGCTTCTGGAGGCGGCATAGATTGTGCCTCTAACCACATCTAAATCGTTGATTACACCTGTGTACTGGCGATCTTCGACGTATCCATAAACAGAAAAGCGTACTTGTCGGAGACTATCTGGATTTGAGATATCAATCGTTCGAAGGAAACAATTATCGAAAAACCGATACGGTGGTCTAGTGGAGCCAGTATAATATTCACTGCTGATGAATGCATGATTGTTAGAAAGACTAACGGAGAAAACATTTAAACCATCATACCCGACATTTCCGGTAGAACTGCCCTCCCCGGTCTCTAAGTAATATCCTCTCGGCACTGGATTGACTGGATTGGAAATATCAACAACTCTAAGACTACCGGCATAATCTGCGAGATACGCAAAATTACCCTGTACAACAATTTTACAGATATAGATCCATGGGATGGTATAGAAACCGATTTCAATAGGGTTACTCGGGTTAGTTATATCAATTATTCGTAAACCACCGACTCCATCGGCGATGTAGACGATGTTTCCCGATATCGTAAGATATAGCGCTGTCCCCGGTGTATCGAAGAATCCTGTTTGTTGAGGAGAAGCGGGATTGGTTACGTCAAGGATTCGCAACCCAAAAGTTCCATCGGCGACGTAAGCGAAATTTTCTGACACAACTACACTGTATGCTGTCCCGGGAGTATCGTAAAATCCTACTGCAATGGGAGATGAGGGAATGGAAATGTTAAAGATGCGGATTCCGTAACTACTATCGGCGATGAATGCATAATCACCTGCAACTGCAACGCCGCAAGCATAACCAGGCGTATCGGCGCCGCCAATTTCTACAGGTCTAATAGAATCGGATACATCGACAATCCAAAATCCGTTTCTTCCAGAAGTTACATAGGCATAGTCGCCACTGACCGTGACAGAATTTGCGCTTCCCCAATCGAAAGAAACATGACCAATACACGTCACCCCGGAGCTATCCTGCGCGAATGCTGTATTCGCTGTGAGTAGTAGGAGCAGAGTACTAAGAAGAACAACAGAGATTGAACACAATCGGCGCAATATCATAGCTTGCCTCTTTCACTAAGCTGCAGAATCGTTGAGAAAGGCGAATCGTTTCCGTCTATTGCCAAACTACTTTTCTTTTGACATAAGAGCAAAGTATTTCTTGTAAAGATTATTCTTATCGATCTGGATACTCCAACAGGAGTCACATCACGAAACCGACATCAAACTACTTGAGGTATTGCACCCGCGTTGTTAAACCAACTCCCACACTTGACTCAGCGCGTAGAAAGTAGTTACCCGATGCGATTGCTTGGGGATGCCATTGGATTCGCTGCTCTCCAGTGACTGCACTCCCTTCCCAGAGATTGGCTACTTTTCGACCCAACGCGTCATACACCGCAATCCGAGTGTACTGGTTTGCCGCGGGTAGTGAGAACGTAATCGTTACAGCACCGTTGGTGGGATTGGGATACGCCGTAAGAACACCAAAACTGGTTGGGTTAGCAATAAACGGTCGTTCAGAAATAAATGTCTGGTTTTCCGGCATGTTCGGGTGAGTGTTGAACGGTTCGTACAACACAAACGTATTGATACTATCGCCAAGACCGTTCGGATTGCCCGGCGCTCGTGGACCGCTGGGATCACCCCAATAGCAATTGAGTGCAGGGATCGTATCGTAATAACGCGAGTCGATGGCTATGCCGTCATTGTTGATGAAGTCGGTGCTTTGTATCGTGCAGGTACCACTATTAAGATAAAAAAACGTGCAAGTGCCGTGATTGCTTCGAAAGGAATTGCTGTCTAACGCGAGATTCGTCACGACAGCGGTTGTGGTAATTGCTGCACCGGCACTGCCTATGTTCCCAATAAAGGAATTCTGTTTCAAGATATGTGATCCGCCTTGAAAACCAACGGCACCACAGTTTGAGAGCACTTGTCCACTCATGGAGCTGTTGCTTTCGAACCGGTTGTTGTAAATATTCCATTGCGATAACTCATCAGCTTGAAAAAAGATAGCCCCGTGGCTTGGCGTTGACATGTAACCAAAATTCATCGCGCGATTATCTTGCACGACATTATTCAAAAAGTTGAATTCGCCGACATCACTGCTAATAGTAAAAGCTCCGTTATTTGTACTCGCATTTCCGATGATTCGATTGTTTACAATATTCTTTGCACCAGCAAGAACTCCGGCGCCACCAGTAAATCCAGCTGTGTTCTGAAGGAAAGAACAACCGGAGATTTCGCCTTCGTACTCTGCGGTAAAGTACAAACCGCCTCCTGAACCACGAGGCAACATATTTTGGTTGAATAGCGTTCGTACAACTCGGATGGTGTCACCTTTTAAATATGCTCCACCACCACTACATGGACCATCATACCAACAGAATTCAAATCGACAGTCTTCGATTCTGATGTTTCCCCAATATGCCAACACACCACACCCACGTTGCGCCGAGC
>JAOTSC010000258.1 GCA_030247525.1 bacterium
AACTCTCAAAGTCGAAATGGGAGAGATGCCCCCTTCCGAGCAACGAGCCGAAAAAAAACGAACTCTGGAATCGACGCCAGCAAAAAAAACTGTAACCCCCGTTCGGAAGAAACCGCCGCTGTCGTTTCATTTAGCCGACCTACCGGAAGAGAAACCGATAGTCGTAAGTGAATTGCCTGGATTGCGTGAAGTGCGCTATCTTTCGTTGGAAGATGTTCACCAAGCCACAAAAATCCCGGTACGCCATCTCCAAGCGTTAGAGAGCGGCGATCGGAGTTTCCTCCCAGCAATAAACGTTCGGGCTTTTCTCCGGACTTTAGGTCGATACTACGAGGTCGATTGGCTGACTCTAAACCCCCCCGATGAACCCCCTAAAGCGGATATTCCGATTGTCTCATTAGAAGATGTTGCAGCGGGAGACGAAGAAAAACCTGATACCCCATTTACGCGATTCTTTTTAGGTACTTTACTGGTTGTAAAACGGTTGAAGCGCCGCCTAATTAACCGCGACAACGGTAGCGAATAGTATTTTCAAATCCTCCGAGTTTTCTAAACATTCAATTGCACCGGTGTTCGTGGACATTCCATCGAATTTGGATCACATCGGTGTTTCGTCAGTTGGCATTACGTATTTCATTTTGTATGATTCTTTACGAAATTGAAATCAATATCTGAGAGGAACGTTGTGCTCAAACCGCGACACCGAACCCGTGAAGTCAAAATTGGAAACATTACCATCGGTGGCGACAATCGAGTCGCTGTGCAATCGATGTGTATGACCCACACCCCCGACGTTAAAGCTACTGTCGAACAGATAAAGCGACTGGAAGAAGCACGCTGCGACATTGTCCGGGTAACCGGTCCCGACAAGGAATCCGTGCTTGCGCTTCCCGAAATTAAAAAACAGATTTCGATACCGTTGGTGGCGGATATTCACTTTAACTTCCGGATGGCGCTCGATGCGATGGAAACTGGAGCAATCGATAAAATTCGGATTAATCCCGGGAATATTGGCGATTCCGCTCGTTTCCGAGAGGTATTACGTGAGGCGAAAGCGCGAAACATTCCGATTCGCATCGGGGTAAACAGCGGTTCCCTCGAAGAGGATTTAATTGAAAAATACCACGGAGTTACCCCTCAAGGGATGATTGAATCGGCAATGCGGCAGGTGGAGCTGTTGGGGGAAGAAGACTACCATAACGCGGTCTTTTCGCTAAAGGCGACCGATGTCCCATTTATGATTGAAGCATATCGCGGCTTTGCGGCGCTATCCGATTATCCCCTCCACTTGGGAGTCACGGAAGCCGGCCCAGTAGGTGCTGGTACGGTGAAATCGGCGATAGGCATCGGAACGCTGCTCGCTGATGGTATCGGTGATACGATCCGGGTGAGCCTTACCGCGGACGTTGTAGAGGAGATAAAAACCGGATTTTCGATACTTCGCTCGCTAAACCTTTACAACGACGGCGTTAACATAATCGCTTGTCCGACCTGTGGTAGAATTCAGGTCGATCTTGTGAAATTGGTCGCCGAAGTGGAGCGACGGGTGTCACATATTCGCAAGTCGATCAACGTAGCCTTAATGGGGTGTGCCGTAAATGGTCCAGGAGAATCGCGAGAAGCTGACATTGGGGTTGCATGTGGCAAGGGTTCAGGCTTATTGTTTAGAAACGGAGAAGTTGTCCGGAAAATTAAAGAGGAAGAGATTGTCGACGTTTTAGTTGCGGAAATCGAGGCATGGGAACCCAATTCCGCAAATGAAAAGCCGAAACATACTCCAATCATGCTTATGAACGGCTAACACGGAGGCGAGTATGAAGAGGTCTTACCTGCGTTTTATAGCGCTCATTTTCCTGTTGAGCGCCGTTACGATTGCATCGGCAAGCCGTTGGCAGGGCTTGGACGAAGGTTTTTCGGTCGAGTATTCGAGTACCGATAGTATCCGGTTGCGTTGGAATGCCTCCAATGTAAATGCCCCTTATTTACGATACTTGCAGCGTGAAAACCCCTCGGTGGATGAACTATGTGCAGCATGTTGGGTCGCTGTTCCTCGCGGTAAACGTCCCTCGCTCACTCGTGTTACTGGTTTTCCCCAAAACGGCACAGTCTTTCTTGGCGATCCGCACTGTATGCGTGACCTCTGGATGGTTCCGATCAATGTGCAGATGTTAACTCCCGCACTTGCGGAAGGGAACGTCACAACCGGAACTATTACAATTTCTTTTGCAGTCGATACGAATTCTCCGAGTGTTCTAACTCGCGGCATTTCGACGGTGTTTTCTCCACTCTATCATACTTTTGTGCCCAATTTTAACGACGTTACCCCGAACAATAACATCTTTTTACCACCGCAAATTCTGGTGATTGCTCCGGCGACACTGGTTCCAACACAGACGAATCCACTGACCAGTTGGATAAATTGGCGCAAGTCGCTCGGCTGGCAAGTACGGGTTGCCACACTAACGGAAATCGGTGGTAATAATGTCACGACAATTCAGAACTGGATTCAAAATGCCTACAATACTTGGCAGAATCCACCCGATGCGGTTTATCTGGTAGGCGATGATTCTCAGATCGAAACGCCATTAACATATACCGACGATCCATCTACAATTTTCTCCAGCGGTAGCGGTGGACAACCGTTCCCCGGAAATTATTCCGATGACAATAATTATGTTCGGTTAGATGGTCCAATGTGGCGGACCTCAATGCCGGATCCCTTGCCCGATATGTTGATTGGTCGGATGTTAGCGGCAAGTGTCGCCGATGTTTCTACGCAGGGAACTAAAACCGCCTTCTATGAGCAGTTGCCAGATACCTGTACATGGTTGAATCGAGCGGTAGTAGGCGCCGATCAAGAATCGGAAACCCAACGGGCAACCAAACGCTGGACTGCTAACCGGATGTTGGAAAATGGCACGACCTATATCGATTCGCTCTACACTTCCAGTTCGGGAACAAATCTGAATGAACTAATCCGCACCGGACGCAGTGTCGTTAACTATCGTGGC
>JAOTSC010000259.1 GCA_030247525.1 bacterium
AGTCTAACCTACCGAATGTCAGACAAGTGCGTCTAACCTAAATGTTTCGGACAAGATTGTCCGACGAATGAGAACGAAAACGAATCAACCGAGACCGACTGCACGATAGCGCAACGAGCCAAAGTTCTGGCCGCGATACTGCCGCCAAAGATCATATACAATGCCGTTCTTGTTCATGGCATTCAGAAAGGTCTCTGCTGTGATGCGACCATATTCTTCACCAAGAATCGTTACAATCGCAGCATCAGCATTTTGAAGCGCGGCTTCGATTTGCTCGTAGTATTCAACCGATGCGCCCAACTCAAGTTTTGCATTGGCAATCGCCAGGGGATCCTGCAATCGGATGACATAACCGATTTGAGCGAGCAACCGCGCCAGATTCATCGCCTGCGATTCTTCAACAAGTGGGGTGCGAGGTTTGTAAGCTGCGCCAAGAATTGCGATAGTCGAACCAACCGGCAAATCGCTACGAATCCATTCGACAATGCGTTGCTCTTGCCAACGATTCGTCTCATGGGTGGTTTTCGCAAGATTTGCATTCATGCCAAAGTCGGCAGCGAGACGTACAAATGCGCGGTTATCGCGGGGGAAGCATGGTCCGCCGAATCCTAACCCTCCGCGCAATACTTTACCACCGATTCGCAAATCTTGTCCGATGGCTTTCGTGATGACATCGACGTCCCCGCCGGGAAGCTTTTCGCAGAGCTCAGCGAGCATATTTGCATAGGTGATTTTGGTTGTGACGTAACAATTGAGCGAAATTTTCGCTAACTCAGCATTAATAAGACTCATACGGGAGATCGGTGGGTCGTTAGGACAAAGTACTTTATATATCTCTTCGAGTTTTTGTCCGATCTCCGGTTCCGATTCACCAACCAACACAAAATCGGGATGGGTAAAAATCCGGATTACATCCCCCATCGCAATGAATTCGGGGTTATAAGCGAGCGAGAATCCGATTCCGAGTTTCTTTCCTGAAACTCGTTCCACCAAGGGTACCATTGAATTGTTCAGGGTTCCCGGCATCACCGTGCAACTCACAACAATGCGATGTTTCTTCGATTTCGTTTTCAATTGCTCGGCAATGGCGATTAGCGATGCTTCCAGCTGTTCATTACCATAGGTGCCGTCTGATTGTGTTGGTGTTGCAACTACAATGAAGGTGGTGTCGGAGTTTTGAATGGCGTCGGCATAATCGAGGGTTGCCCGCAACTTTCCACGAGCATTCTTTAGAACGCGATCCAGATCAGTCTCGACGTAAGGGACTTCCCCGTTGTTAATCGACGTAATTAAACTTGGGTTTACGTCGATACCAATCACCGGATACCCGACCTCAGCGAGACAGCCCGCCATACAGAGTCCAAGTTTCCCGAGTCCAACCACTGAAAGCGTTTCTTCTGTGTGGTTCATAAAGCATTCCACTAACTATAGTGTTTACGTTGTAACTCTCTCACGAGAGTCATCCGTGGGGATAAGTAGCAAAGGGAGTGCCAAAGGTAATAGTTAAAGTAGATAGTGAAGTTTACAGGGTATGAAAGAATCGAAAGTTAAGAGTATGGGCAGATTTTGCCGACATTATCAGCCGTTTCTATCCATATCATTTATCGATAGGAAAGAAAATCCACTCACGGTATGAACTTGCAAGGCGGTGTTTGCTTACTTCAATCTTGAATGTATGAGAGCGTTGTTTACGGTTATAGGATGCTCTTGTGTATCGATCCTTTCAAGCGAATTCAAAACAGGAATAAACAAAAACCCCCGGCAGTTCGCCGGGGGTCAAAGTGGTGTTTAAAAAAGAAGAATTACTTCTTGCCCATCTTGCTTGCCGGGGCTTTCTTGGTGCCTGCTGGTGCAGCTTTCTTCGCGCCCTTCTTGTTCATATCGTCAAGCATTTGCTGAGCGTTGGCTGCAGTCGGGGTACCTGCGTACTTGGCTACGATGTCTTCCAACATTTTCTTCTGGACATCCTTCTTCTTTTCCTTGGTCGCTACGTCGAAGTCAGCCTTTGCCTTCATGTCCTTCGCTTGCATTGCAAACGGGGTGTCACCGTATTGGGCAATCACGTCGTCATACTTGCCTTCGTTGAACAATTTTTCGGCGAGCTTGTTCTTCGCTTGCGAGGCAAACGGGGATTCCGGATAGGTGCTCAATACTTCTTCAAATTTGCCTTCGTTAAAGAGGCCTTCGGCCAACTTGTCCTTGGCTTGAGCAGCAATCGGAAGATTCGCATATTGTGCTAAGATTTCCGCGTACTTGCCTTGGTCGAACAATTTCTGTGCTTTTTGCTCTGGGGTCGCGCAGCCAACTAACATGGCAATGGCTACGACCATGATCACAAATAATGCCTTCTTCATGGTATTTCCTTTCTTGATCCGCCGTCCTTCCAAAACGGTAAGGTTACGGTCGGTTCTTCCAACACCCGCGTCAGGGGGTGATTCCGGTCTGTACTCAATGCGTAGCAAAGCTCGCGGTGTTACAGACGCATTAATATACGAGAGTTATCATTCAATGTCAAGTAGCAAAATGTGCTTGCTTTTCCTATGTCAATATACGATATTGAAACTCTGTTGGCGCTAAGTTTGTGGTTCATTTCCCAATCCTCAATATCACACAGCCTTTTCCGGTGTGGACGCTACGTTGCGGGAAAACAAATCGTATCTTACTGATGCACTTTCGGTCAACCGTTAATCCCATGGGGGAGTAGCTCAGCCAGGTAGAGCACCGGCCTTTTAAGCCGTGGGTCCCGGGTTCGAATCCCGGCTCCCTCACCATGGAAACCTCATCGCTCCGATGAGGTTTTTTTCTGAGCTTTTTACCGGTAACCGATGGCTCCACTCGGTTCCGAACCACATCCACCCTATATTTCCGACATTGTACTGTTTCACTTTTTACCGAATCCGACCATGGTTACGATTAACGACGTCACAACGCCTGCCGAATTGGCAATCCTCCGTATGCTGTTTGAGGAGTATGT
>JAOTSC010000260.1 GCA_030247525.1 bacterium
TCCCGCTGGGAACTTTTGTCGGGAATGCGCCGCCATGGACAAAAAGTTTCAGTCGCCGGTAATCCAGTAAATTGATCGGATCATACAAAGTCTTTACAAGGTACGATGTCTCACCAGTACCTAACTGATTGATTTTGATCCGAAGCGATTGTTCCTTTTGTCGTACATCACTTACCGGATCGATAGTGCCAGCAACGCCGGGGGGAGGTATGTACCCCGAAACATCACCTGTTGAATTCTCGTCGGTATTGTAAACGTCAGCTTCCAAAGCATATTGCGTTGTGCGTTGTTGCGACAATGGCCCCGGTTCCCGCCACTCGTTACCAACAATATTGACTTCCGCAATCCGAAGCTTTACTTCTGAAGTAAAATTTGCCAACCCGATTCGGAAGTATTGAATATTCTGTAAGTCAGGGCTGTTCACACGAATCGTATCCGCAATCGGTATTCGATATAGATACCACCCTTTATTGTCGGGATCGTTGGGATCGCGGCTGCCACCAGCGATGTAAGGTGAATTCAAGTCGCCAAGCTCGATTGTGACCCGGTAAAAGTCATTTTGTTTATCCGAGTTCCCATTCCCATCCAAGTCTTCTGTATTGGGGTATCTACCCCCCTCATCGGTGCGATTATTTTCGGTTCCGTTGATTCGATCGTAGGTGTTATACTCTGAGGAGTTATAATAATAATCGTCAAACGAGCGTGGTTCGATGACATGACGGAACTGGCCATCGATAAGTACTGTTGCGGTATCGGGAGTATTTACTGGTGAGCTGCCTGTACGATTATGATTAATGTCCCACCAGTCCGATGGATCGACACCGGCAATTCCATCGATACCAGTGTCTTCATCGCTTTGCAAGATCCCATCGCCTAATCGTTCGCCAATACGAGCGTCTTCTGTATTAGGGTTGACATCAGCGTCTGGAATGGTGTTTTCGCTGATCCGGCCAAAATCGAGGAATAAGGAACCCTTCGCATTAAAGTCATTCTTTAACCAGATTTCGACGTACTTCGCTTCCTGTTGGTTGCTATACCCACTGCCAAGGAAACGGGTAATCGCACCCCACGAGTTTTTCCGGGAGGCTACTGTGTCTTCAGCTCCCGTTCGTGACGTTTTCGGATCGTAATCAATAACCAATGTCTGTGTGGTATTTGCAACGTTGCTGTTGACGTCCCGATCCGGCCAAATATTCTTTATCGGTTCTTGATAGTACGGGTTGTACCATCGGAATACCCGCGCCGGGAAAACAGCTAACGTATCGCCGGGTACGCGAAGTGCATCGGGGAGGGGGTATGCCGATAAACTCCAACTACGCCATGTAATCGGGAGGGGGGTCGTGCGTTTAGCTGACTCAAAATCATCGACATACGCGACGCCATTTTTATCGCCGGTCGCGTCGTTACTCATGGTGTTGGGATTGGGAAAGACCTGTGCGATTTCCCCTTCAATTGTAATCTTTGAAGGTTCTTCGGTGGCAACTAACGGCAAGGCATCCATTGCCCAAGTCATAAAAGCCGGCTTGAATTGGAGGCGGGTATTGATATCCCAGATTCGGTTCGATAGCGGTTCATTTCCTAACCGTACCCGTTTGTCAAGTGGTTTCTCATTGAGTGACAAAAACGTGAAACCGATGAACGAATCCTCCCAGAGTGCATACTCTGCCCGGATACCTAACAATGTTTTGCGGTCGAGTTGGAAAATCTCACCCGATTCGTAGGTGACTTCCAGATTTCGTCCCGCCGCTAACGCGCTCTGATCAAGAACTGTCAATGTTCCTGAGAAATAATCGATTGTGTAGTCACTGCCGCGATTTAATACCCGACCATCGGATGTTACCTCTTCCGAGTTCTCAAGGACTGCAACCCCAAGGTTCAATACATTCGTGCGAGAGCGAACTTTCGCATGAATATAGTACTGTGAACCGACACCCGGATTCAGATTATTGTATATCGCACGGAGGTACGTCGAGGTATCTAAAACGCTCTCTTGCAACGCGCCATCGAAAAACCAGTCTGGCCAACGAAACGTATCAGTTGGCAGAATGTTTCGCGGTGCAAAGGGATGAAGCGCGGGGAATCGAATAAAACCATTGGAAAAATCAACATACTCCGCATCGATTTTACCATCGCCGGTACTAACTAAAGAGCTGTTGGAGTTGTCGATCCGGTCGATTCCAAGAACGTTCGTGTAAAATTGTCCATTTTGTGTTTGTTGTGGCGGTTCTGTATTGGACTTATAAATTGTTGCTTCGAAACTCTCTTTTGAGATATTCTGTCCCTGTAAGGAGTAGTAATTTCGCAACATCAAGTTCCATGTCTTGGAAGACGCCTGGTTTTGCGAACCGCGAAGTAATTTCAACAGGAGATATTTGCTGTTCCCGACCCCGGATATCGGAGTAAACGAACCAATCGTATCGCCTAAACTGGTGCAATAAACGATACCCATCGTTTGACCGGCGCTTAACTGACGGTTAAGGGTGAGAATACCGGTATTTTCATCGAGGCGATATTCGCTTTTCGGCAACGGAATAAAGTTGTTTGAAAAGTTATCGACATTGTCAACGGCAAATTGTGCGGAGTCGAAGAGTGCAACCGGAGGCGGTTCTGCCATCGCAAAGCCGCGAATCGGAACGTCGGTCGAAGTCATTCCGGTAACCGGTGTTACATAAACGATATTGTCGGTAATAATGAAACCGAGTCCACTTGAAACACCACCAGAGCCGACCCGACGAGCGCGATCCAAGCAAACCGTATCAATTACAAAAATCTGATCTTTGACAAAATCAATGTCTTGAATGCGAACTTCACGTTCTTGCTCGCCGCTGTTCGCTTTCAGTTTGTTCTTTTTCCCTTTTTCGAGCGATGCAATGGTCGTCAATTTCAATGGTCCAACTTTGGCGATTCCCTTCAGACCAAACAACCCTTTGTTTTGACCGGAGAACGT
>JAOTSC010000261.1 GCA_030247525.1 bacterium
AATCACGCTTCCGCCGCTTGCGATTCGCCAGTGTCGGAACAAATGCGTATTCTGTTTTGTCGATCAACAGCCGCCGGAAATGCGGCGGACGCTCCACATCAAGGATGACGATTACCGGTACAGCTTCCTCCACGGCAACTTCATAACGATGACCAATGTGCAGGAAGCGGAGCTTGATCGGATCATCGAAGAGAAATTATCGCCGCAATACATCTCGGTACATGCGACGAATACCGCCGTTCATCAACTGTTACTTGGCATCGAGAAACCTGATCCCGTCGTCCCGAAAATTGAGAAGTTGGTGCGCGGCGGCGTTACGGTACATGCTCAAATCGTAGTCATTCCCGAATGGAACGACGGCGATATTTTGCGGGAATCGGTCGATACGTTAGGAAAACTTCTCACCGACGATGGTACGTTAGCTTTGGTGCCGGTCGGCTTAACGAAGTATCGGCGCGGATTGGAAGAACTGCGCACACCCACTCCCGACGAAGCGCGCGCCGTTATCGAACAGCATTGGTATTGGCGTGACGAATTTGCGAAGACGCGTCCCAACCAAAATCCGTTGGTCTATTGCGCCGACGAGTGGTTTTGCATCGCGGAGATCGAGCCGCCTGCCGCCGAGTACTACGGTAGGTTCGATCAAATCGAAAACGGGGTCGGGATGATGCGGAAAATGGAACTCGATACCATTGCCGAAGCACCGCGATGGATCAAACGGTTGCCGCGCGATGTCAAGTGGACGTGGCTTACCGGACATTCGGCGGCGGTTTGGCTCCGGGAACGGATAGCCCCGATTATCATGCAGCAGGTTCCCCAATTGACGATTGAAGTTATCGAAACAAAAAACGTATTTTGGGGAGATGTTGTAACTGTCGCGAATTTGTTAACCGGGCAGGACATCTGGCAGCAATTGGAGAAACATGGGAACCTCGGCGACTTAATCGTGATTCCCCCCGATGTCGTCAACGGCGATGGGCTCTTCCTTGACGATTGGACATTGACCGAGTTACAGGGAGCGGTGGTCCACCCGCCGGTAGTTACCTATCCCGGCAGTTTTGCCCCATTGCTTCGCAAAATGCTGTCTGTCAATTAGTTTTTCAATTGTACACTGTAGCTCAGACAATCTTGTCTGAGCAACTTTACAGAATTCTTATTAACTATCGTGTCACAACAAAATGTCAGAATAACTCAGAAAAATTGATCTGAGAATCGGAACCATGAGACGACCATTAGTAGCAATTATCGGACGACCCAACGTTGGCAAATCAACGTTGTTCAATCGCTTTACTCGCAGCCGCAACGCCATTGTCGACGATCAACCGGGTGTCACCCGTGATCGTTTGTACGGCGTGGCAGAATGGGGTGAGCGAGCCTTCGACGTCGTCGATACCGGCGGTATTGTGCTCGGTTCGATGGCGCAGATCGAAGCCGGTATCCGCGATCAGGCCTTTTTTGCCGCTCAGGAAGCTGACCTTTCCTTGTTGCTGGTCGATGCGGTCACGGGCCCAGCCGAAGAGGATATGCGGATCGCGAAGCAATTACTCAAAGCGCAACGTCCACTAATCGTCGTCGCCAACAAAGCCGATAACCCGCAATTGGAATGGAATAGCGGACAATTCCTCCGGCTCGGCGCCGGTGAACCGTTTCCTATCTCAGCGTTGCATGGCAGAAATGTTTGGGAATTAGTCGATGCGATTTATGAGAAAATTCCTGAAGCGGTTTTCGCACTCGAACCTCCGTTTGATTATCGTATCGCGATTGTTGGTCGTCCGAATTCCGGGAAATCCTCCCTCGTGAATTTATTGGTGGGAGAAGACCGAATGTTGGTTGCTGATATGGCTGGCACCACTCGCGACGCCGTCGATTCCCGTATCCGTTTTCAAGAAAAGACGATTGTCATTACCGATACCGCTGGATTACGTCGCCGGGGAAAAGTCGACCGCGGACTCGAACAATTCGCCATGATTAAAAGCTACCGTGCCTTGGATAATGCTGACGTCGCGATCTGTATGGTCGATGGCGTGGTTGGCTTTGGCACTACCGACGATGCGATTCTCGATTATGCGTGGAACAAAGGGGTCGGTATAATCGTCGCTGTAAATAAATGGGATGCTGTCGATAAGAACGAACAATCTACTCGTGAAAAAGAGCAGGAATTTAAAGATCGCTACCCACATCTCGAATCGGTGCCGATCAGATTTGTTTCGGTTCACGAAAAGCAACGCATTTTTAAGACTGTCGAACAAGCAATTCAAGTTGCAGAAATGCGGAAAACAAAAATCTCGACCAGTAAGTTAAATGCGTGGATTGAACCGCTCTGGAAAGGACGCCCACCACCCGCAGTGAAGGCGCGTACCATCCGTGTTAAGTACATCACTCAGATCAAAACCGAACCGCCGCGCTTTGCGCTATTCTGCTCTCATGCAGCGTTGGTACCTGATCAGTACAAGAGGTTCATCGAACGGCAGTTCCGAGAAAAGTTTGGCTTTGCCGGTGTTCCCGTACGCTTTGAATACCGCCAAAAGTAATCTCAGATTTCCATTATTTGTAGGGGCGAATTGCAATTCGCCCTTTTTCTTTTTGTGTGGTCACGACATTCCTGTCGTAGTGGTTACGGGCTTCCACGCCCGTACCGTAGGGGCGGCTGGCAGCCGCTCTTTTCTTTGTGCGATTTATTTTTACTGCGAGAACCCTTTGACTTAAAAACCACTGTTAGTACATTGCAATTACTTCAAAGATTCCGGGAGGTTGCGATGCGAATGTTTGCTTTACGGTTACTCTTCGTACTGCTGTGCGGTCTACCGGTCTACACCATCGTTACGGATGCTCTCTCTGCTTCCCATCGCTCGCAA
>JAOTSC010000262.1 GCA_030247525.1 bacterium
ACCAACGTCGACGCCTGCGAGACCCAACGGGAATTGGCGTATCGACTCAATGCGGAAGTCCCGGCTCGGTTGGCGAAAATTGCTGGAAAACTGAATGCCCGGATGATACAGGTGTCCACCGATTACATCTTCGATGGGGAAGCGGGGCCCTACCCGGAAGATGCACACCCCACGCCCATCGGCTATTACGGAAAATCGAAATTGGCTGGTGACAATGAAGTATTGGCAGCTTCTCCGAACAACGTAGTCGCACGGACTTCGGTACTCTTTGGCTACGAACCGAATGCCGCGCCAGATTTTGTGAGTTGGTTGTTACTCAAACTCTGGTCAAACGAACCGGTGAATATCGTTACCGATCAATATTCGACTCCGACTTTAACGAATAGTCTGGCGACCGGTCTCAGGCAAATCATCGATGCAAATCAATCGGGAGTCTTTCATCTCGTAGGCGCGGAATATCTGAATCGCTATGAATTTGCGGTGCGAATCGCGGAACTTGCCGGGCTGCCCAGCGGTTTCATTACTCCGGTCGATGGTTCTACTTTTACCCAAACTGCCCCGCGCCCGAAGCAAGGTGGTTTGACGACCAAACGGACCGAATTGGCTATCGGCTTCCAACCATTATCGATTGCCGAGGCAATGCATGTATATTTAAGGCAAGAACAAGAGCAGAAGTGACGTGAAAGATTATACCCTAAGTACCCTACAAGTTCCCCCTGCCCGCTCGGAAGTCCCCTTCCGACGCACGGTGGTCGTGGTTCCGACCTATAACGAAATCGAGAACATCGACCGCTTGCTCAATATGGTGAAGCAATTGAACTACGGCGTGCACGTCCTGTTTGTCGACGATGGCTCGCCAGACGGTACTGCCAAGCGTATCCAATATTGGCAACAACAGGAATCAGAACAGTGGATTCACTTGATCGAACGCGCTGGAAAAATGGGGTTAGGCACCGCGTATGTCGCCGGCTTCAAGTGGGCGCTCGAACAAGGGTACGAACGCATTTTCGAGATGGATGCCGACTTGTCGCATAATCCGGCGGAAATTCCCAATTTCCTGTTTGCTGCCGAGTCTGCTGATTTAGTGATCGGCTCGCGTTACTGCCAAGGAGTAAATGTCGTCAATTGGCCGTTAACCCGGTTACTTCTGTCCTACGGTGCATCGATTTACACCAGAATGATAACCGGAATGCCGGTGAAAGACCCTACCGGTGGGTTTAAGTGTTTCCGCCGCGAAGTCCTCGAAGCGATTAATCTGAATGGAATTCACTCGAATGGGTACAGCTTCCAAATTGAGTTGAATTTCAAAACCTGGCGCAAGAAATTTAACATCACCGAGATTCCTATCATCTTTATCGACCGTGCCGTTGGTAACTCGAAAATGTCGAAAGCGATTGTCCGGGAAGCAGTATGGATGGTCTGGCGGCTCCGGCTTCAAGCAATGTTTGGTAAACTGTAGGATCCTACGTGCAACCAGACGTCTCGGTCGTTATTGTCAATTACAACGTCCGATATCTCCTCGAACAGTGCTTGCATTCCTTGCGGCACGGGCAACACGCGCTTTCTCAGGAAATATTTGTCGTCGACAACGCCTCGACCGACGGCTCGATTCCCTTCCTCCGCGAACGCTTCCCCGAAGTGAACTTCATCGAACTATCCGAAAATATCGGGTTTGGTAAAGCGAACAACTTGGCGCTACAACAGTGTACCGGAAAGTACATCTTGATTTTAAATCCGGACACGATTGTCGGGGAAGATACCCTGCAGGTCTTAATCGCGTTTCTTAAAACGCATCCGAAAGCCGGTATCGTCACCCCAAAACTGATCCGCAAGGACGGCGCGCTGGATTACGCCTGCCGCAGATCGCTCCCGACTCCGTGGGTAGCCTTTTCCCGGTTAACCGGATTATCAATGCTATTCCCCAAAAGCAGATTGTTTAGCCAGTATAACCTCACTTATCTCAACGACGACGAACCTGCGCAAATCGGAGCGGGAACTGGCGCTTTCCTACTTATGCCGCAAGAAATCTACCAGAAGGTTGGTGGTTTCGATGAGCAATTCTTTATGTATGGGGAGGACTTAGACCTCTGCGCGCGGGTACAGGATGCCGGGTATGAAATCCATTACCGCCCGGAAACCACTGCCGTACATTATCGTGGGGAATCAACCCGGCGTAGCAACATTGACCGCAATCAAGCGTTTTATGGTGCCATGCTCTTGTATGCCGAAAAGCATTACAAAGGGTGGGCACGCGGGTACGGTATTGCCCTTCTGAAAATCGGAATTTTGCTTGCACATTGGTTTGCCGGCTTCAGCCAGTTTTGGAGTTTCACTTGGCCGGCTGTGGTTGATTCGATTTTGATTGCTTTAGGATTGTTTTTAGGGCAATGGCTGCGCTGGGGCGGTGTTTTTGGTGCAGTGGACAAACGGGTTCTTGTTGCGAATGTCATTCTCGTTTTACTCGCGTTAGGTTCTACTGGCACCTTTTTAGCCCGTGACCGCGAATCTGTAAAGCCAGCCTTAAAAGGGGCAGCCTTGGCAGGTTTCATCTCCGGAACATTCACTTTGTTCTTGTTACAGGGGATAATGTTTAGTCGAGCGGTTGTACTCATCTCATCCATGTTATGGTTGGTGTTGTTACCCGGTTGGCGATGGTTGTTGTTTGTGAAGTGGGGCAATCAGTTAATCCATAAGAAACGCTTGTTACGGACAGCATTGATTATTGGTACCGACGATTTGGCGAAGATGCTCGGCGAGCGGTTGCAGACTGACCCCAGCGAATACGAATTTGCCGGATTTGTACGATACCGTAATGT
>JAOTSC010000263.1 GCA_030247525.1 bacterium
AGTGAGAATAGCGGCGAGCGTCGCGAGCAATTTTCGCGACAACCATTTCTTGAGCATGATTTCCTCCGTTTTAGGTGATGGGTGGTGGGTGATGGGTGGTGGGTGTTAGGTGAAAAGTGAAGTAGGGGCGGCACAGAAAATGTCCGCCCGGTTTTTTGAGTGGTGGTTACAGGATTCCAAACCTGTGAATGGGTAGAGACAGGCGTCCCAGCCTGTATTAAAAAGATCACTACAAACAGGTCTGGAGACCTGTCGGTACCCGCCCGCTTGTGGTACCCGCCTGTTACTTCAGTGGTGGTTACGGGCTCCTGATGAGCCCGTTTTCTTATTTGACAAAGAGCTGGGTAATGTACACGATAAAGCCAAAGAGCGACGTCATACTGAGCCAGCGGATGGTGAGTCGCCGCTCCATTTTCTCGAATACGGCATCGAGCGCATGGGTATAGGATTCGAGGACGAGGCGTTCCCGGCGCTCCTGTTCCGCGGGGTGAAGGGAATGCGCGAGTGAGTGTTGTTGCTCGAGCAATTCCTGTTGCGCGGCAACGATTCGTTCCAACCGCGCGGCAATCACCCCGAGCCGTTCACCGAGTTCGGCTGGTAACGCGCAAGGCAACATCTCCATAAATACTCCGGTGATAATGGATGGGTACGGACAGGTCTCCAGACCTGTAAAAAGTGGGTAGAGGCAGGCGTCCTCGCCTGTAAAAACGGGGTTCGGATTTCGGGGATAGGGGTTTCGGGGGTTAGGGTACGGACAGGTCTCCAACCTGTATTGTAGGGGCTTGATTCATCAAGCCCGCTTGTGATGAATTGTTAGCTACTGGTGGTTACGGGCTTCCAAGCCAGTCTTCGTCGAGTTCGATGAATCGAACCCCTACTAGACCCACTCCTACACTGTAATACCCCACTGTTTACGCAATTGAATCATTTCGAGATTCGGACAGGTTTTCTTGGGGTCAAGTTCGTGATGTCCGAGCAATTTCGCACCGGGGAATTGTTGCAACAGCTTATCGACAATCAAACGCCGTGCCGCTTCCAATTGTGCTTCAGAAAACACTGTATTCCCAATCAAACAAATCCCGATACTATTTCGGTTATGCCCAGCGACATGCGCACCGATTTCCGATAGTTCGCGTCCGATTTCTACTTCCCCGACGATGCAATCCATCTTTCGACTGCGATAGTTACTACTGGTGCGATAACCATTCAATATCACGTAGTGGTAACCAATCTTCTTAAATCCACGCTCGATATGCCACTGATTAATGGTCGCAGCATCGCCAAAAGCACTGTCGGAACAGTGCAATACTATTTTCTCGATTATTCGCATGTTTTTTTGGGATTTCAATGGGTTATACGGTGTTTTTTGCACTTCCGGTCGAGAACCTCTATCTTGCCACCGTTATCAATCAGAAAGAAATGACCTGTGCAAAAGAAGAGTCGCAACGAAATACGCAATCTCGCCATCATCGCTCACGTCGACCACGGGAAGACGACGTTGGTCGATGCCATGCTCCATCAATCGGGCATCTTCCGTTCCAATGAGCATATCGCCGAACGCGCGATGGACAAGCTCGATCTCGAACGGGAGAAGGGGATTACCATCATGGCGAAGAATACCGCCATCCCCTATCACGAATACACCATCAACATTGTGGACACCCCGGGCCACGCCGATTTCGGCGGCGAAGTGCAGCGCATCTTGAAAATGGTCGACGGCTGTTTGTTACTCGTCGACGCATCCGAAGGTCCGTTGCCGCAGACCCGCTATGTCTTGTCGAATGCACTTGCCAATGGATTGTCGCCGATTGTCGTCATCAATAAAATCGACCGTCCCGACGCCCGGATTCAGGAAGTAGTCGACGAAGTACTCGAGCTGTTTTTGGATCTCGATGCGAGTGAAGAACAGTGCCACTTTCCCATCGCATTCACCAATGCCCGCGCCGGCACGGCAACACCTGACATGAGTATCGAAGGAACCGATCTCCGGCCATTGTTCGATATGATTATCGATAAAGTGCCACCGCCGTTATTTGAAGAGAATCATCCACTCCAATTGCAAATCACCGCACTCGACTACAGCGATTATCTTGGTCGAATCGGTATTGGCAGACTCACCAACGGCTCGATCAAAGTCGGGCAACAGATTCTGATGGGTCACAACGAAGGGACGCTCTCCCGCGCGAAAGTGACGCAGTTGTTCGGTTTCTCGGGACTGAAACGAATTCCTATCGAAGAGGCGAATCCGGGTGACATTATCGCTATCGCCGGGATCGAAGGGATCGAATTGGGCGACACGCTGACCGATGTCGAAAATCCGCGTCCATTGCCGCCGCTCAAAATCGACGAACCGACACTCGAGATGGTGTTCTCAATCAACACGTCCCCCTTTGCCGGCCGCGAAGGAAAATTCGTTACCAGCCGCCAGTTGCGCGACCGTTTGTTCAAGGAAATTCAAGGCAATCCTTCGATTCACGTCGAAGAGACCGACTCGCCCGATGCATTCAAAGTGGTGGGACGCGGGGAATTACAGCTTGCGATTCTAATCGAAATGATGCGGCGTGAAGGCTTCGAGATTTCGATTTCTAAGCCAACCGTGCGCATGAAACGCGAGGACGACGTATTGCTCGAACCTTACGAGTACCTCGTGGTCGATTGTCCCGAAACCTACATCGGAACGATTACACAGGCGATGGGATTGCGCAAGGGTCGGATGACGAAGATGGTCAATCATTCGTCAGGTTGGATTCGTCTCGAATTCGATGTGCCGATGCGCGGCTTGATTGGGTTATGCTGT
>JAOTSC010000264.1 GCA_030247525.1 bacterium
ATCCGCATGAGTGGAGACCCCTCGAACGATGACAAAGGTAAGATGGGGTGGATAGAGGTAATTGTCAATGAAAAACGTTGGTTGAAACTGGATTCCCGGTGAGCGATATTTTCTTTAACTTTTATGGTGGTTACGGGTTTCCAAGCCCGTTCTGTTTGTAGCGCAGACAATCTTGTCTGCGAATGGGTGGTTACGGGTTTCCAAGCCCGTTCTGTTTGTAGCGCAGACAATCTTGTCTGCGATTGTCTATGCGAGGAATCCGCCGAACGGCGGATAACGAAGCAACCCCGCAGGGCTCACCGCAGGTAATCTCCTTTAGTATCGAAGAGGCGGCTGGCAGCCGACCTTTGGGCTTGCACAACAAAAAGCGCGGTTGACAACCGCGCCGACCTTTCACCCTTCACCCTACACCCTACACCTTTCACCTTAAGAGCACCATCTTCTGCGTCTTGACAAATTCCCCTGCTTGCATTTGCACGAAATAGGTTCCCGACGAAAGTTTCTGTCCATCGATGGTCACTTGATAACTTCCGGTTTGCTGTTTTTGGTTCACAAGAGTAGCCACTTCACGACCGGTGATATCGAATAACCTCAGGTCGACATGCCCCGGTTTCGGAAGCGAGTAGGAAATTGTGGTCGAAGAGTTGAAGGGGTTAGGGTAGTTTTGTGAAAGCGAGAAGGAATGAGGCAACATCTCATGTTCTGTTGCCAAGTTACTGGTATCGGCAACTAAATTTAGTTTAGTGACAAAGCCATCGTAAACCGCGCCATTGTAAGTGGGATCGAACGAAGTAGTTGTAGTAGGAAAATCGGCACTCGATGTGTAGCCAGCGACAATAACATCATCGTTATTGTCGGCGGCGATGAAATATCCTCGGTCAAAGCCACTTCCACCCAAAAAAGTACTGTAAAGCAAATGTGAGCAAGTACTATCGAACATCGAAACAAAACAGTCGCCGTTAGCTCCGCCATTATAAGATGTATCGAAGGCACCAATGGTCGTGGGAAAGTTTGAGCTCGAGGTTTGACCTGTGATGACGATATCGTTTGAACTATTACGTTCAATGTCCATCGCAAATTCACTGCCTTGTGTGCCTAGGAAAGTACTATAAACGATATTAGAAAAACTATTGTCGACAAGCGATACAAATATGTCACGATCACCATTGAATGTTTGGTCGTATGCTCCAATCGTTGTTGGATAATTCTGACTTGAAGTTGAACCTGTTATCGATACTCCAATTCCATTTTCGTATCGAGCATTTCCAACCCCATCAACACCTAAACCACCAACAAATGTACTCGCAATTAGTGAAGTTAATCCCCAATCTAATCTCGTAAGAAAACAATCATAGTTACCACCGTTAAAAATTGGGCAATAAGATGATTGCGTAGTAGGAAAATTCTGACTTGAAGTCGAGCCAACAACAATAATATCTCCTGTTTGATCATCTCGAAATAGCATTCCGCCATCATCGCCTGACCCACCTAAAAATGTACTTTGTATAATGGATGTACCAAGACTACTCATGTGCAGAATAAAACAATCATTTCCTCCATTGAATGTGCGGTCGAATACACCATTAGTGGTCGGAAAAGAGTTTGATAAAGTTACTCCAAGAATATAAATATTCTGTTCATTGTCAAAAACAATACCAGTTCCACCATCAAAGCTACTTCCTCCTAAATACGAACTAAACATCAAAGCAGAACCTGTACTATTCAGACGTGTGACAAAACAATCGTAATAACCGCCAAACAGCCGTTGTACAGCTCCTGGTGTTGTCGGATAGTTAGAACTCATTGTCGAACCGGTCAATACAACTCCACCAATTTGATCGGAAACAATTGCAGACCCATCCTCATCATCGCTGCCACCGATATAAGTGCTATAAATCAGTTGAGTACCGGTACTATCGAGGTGGGTAACAAAGCAATCGGATCCGCCCCAGTTCGTGCGTTGACCAACGCCCGGTGTAGTCGGAAAATCAGTGCTCCTTGCCCAACCGGTGAGAAAAACTCCGCCACTTCCATCACCTACCATCGCTTGGATTGCATCATCGCCAGTACCCCCTAAAAACGTACTGTAGATGAGGGGATCGATACGTAAGGAATGGTCGGGGTTGTAACCGTTCGGGAGCGTAATCCCAAAGATGTTTTTGTCGGTGAGTTCAAATGCCGCTTCGATTTCATTGCGGGTACCATTCGCCGATACTTGATACACACTCGGCAGTGCTGTTCGCAATTCCCCCAACGATGTTTGTAACCGAAGTTCGGGAACAGGGGACAGGGAACAGGGGACAGTGGCTCGGGATTCGGGACTCGGGGTTCGAGAAGTAGTTCCTCCAGTAGTTCGTGAATCGCGTAGCAGGTCACGAACATTTTCACCGTTCCCTGTCTCCGGTTCCCTGTTCCCTTTATCCAAATGAGATTGCTTCGTCGCTGCGCTGCCTCGCAATGACAATCCAGTTTCTTGAGCCCCGAACCCCGAAATCCGATCCCCCTCTAACCCCTCCACGGACATCCGAATTTGACTGGGATCGAAACCGGGATGGACGATGAAATCGAATTCTAACTTGCCATCATTCTCATACCATTCGATATCGATGCCATCCCACACTTCCCGATAAATCACGGTAGAAAAGTTGCGGCAATTCGGTGCCCACTTTGTCGAATCATTCCCCAAGAAATAATTATTCTTCCAGGGGAGTTCACCCTGCGCTTCCACGCTTTGTGCTTCCGCACGGTGTAAGGTGGAAAAAGATTGGTGTAAGT
>JAOTSC010000265.1 GCA_030247525.1 bacterium
CGGAACGAGCAACGTATAACAATTGGAATCCTTACGGCGTCGGAAGAAGTTGGGGCAACTATCGAACCTGTCGATGGGGAACCGGTGACGATTCCGTGGGAAAACATTGGGGAGGGAAAAGTGGTGTTTGCCGAAGTGGGAAAGCCCGCTGCCAAGTCGCAAGCTAAGAAAGGAAGCCGGCGATGACCGACAACCATCAGGAAATCGTCGAAAATATTGCGTTAGTATTACGCGAACGATCGCTGGAACGAGAACGATTACAGACGATTCTGGAAGAGGTATTCAAGACCGCACTCAAGAAAATGTTTAAGTTGGAAACCGGCGATCCGTTTCAAGTCGTGTTTAACTTCGACAAAGGCGATATTGAAATCTACGTCGAAAAGGAAATCGTTGAAGACGATCAAGTAATACAACCCGAATTGCAGATTGCAGTATCCGAGGCTCGGTTTAAGCAGAAACAGATTGCGGATGATGAAGGATACGATTTCGACGAGAATGACTGGCAGGTCGGCGGTAGCTATATCGACTTTGTGAATTATCGCACCTTTGGCAGACGACTGATACAGTCGACCCGTCAGATGTTGATACAAAAGATTCGTGGTCAGGAGCAGGAAAACACCTTCGCCGAATACGAAAAACGCATCGGCGAAATCATCATCGGCGAAGTGCGTCAGATTCACCCCGAGGGAATACGCGTCGCAGTCGATAAAGCGGAATTACTCTTCCCTCGTAACGAACAAATCCGTACCGAGAAATATCGTCGTGGCGATACTATCAAAGCAGTTATCATCGAAGTGCGCCGAACCAATAAAGACCCGGAAATTATTGTCAGCCGCCGTGATCCGCTGTTAGTTCGCCGCTTGTTTGAATTGGAAGTGCCGGAAATTCAGGACAACATCATCGAAATCCGGCAAATCAGCCGTGATGCCGGTGAACGTACAAAAATTGCTGTCGACTCCAATGACAAACGAATTGACCCGGTTGGCGCGTGCGTTGGCATGAAAGGCGTGCGGATTCAAGCAATCCAACGCGAACTGAACGGGGAAAAAATCGACGTCATCGCTTATACCAATGATCGCGAATTGTTGATTCGCCGTGCGATGAATCCCGTAACCCCGGTGGAAATACTATTTGATCCTTCCGGTTCGGGTGCAGTAGCGGTTATCCCCGACGATCAGATTGCGCTTGCTATCGGTCGCCGGCATCAAAACATCCGCTTGGCTTCCGAAATCGTAGGAAAGAACTTTACGATTCGACCGATAAAACAGTCGGCTTACTATGCCGATGAGTTGCCGATTGGCGAAGTGTTTGGAATTCCGGAACACTACGTAGCAGCGTTAACCGAACATGGTGTAGCGACTGCTGAAGCAGTATTGAGCCTTTACGACAACGAACCGGCAAAACTACATGCGATTTTAAATACGGATGAAGATTCAATCAGCAGTTTCATTCGTGAGTTAAGTGTATACTTCGACCAGTCTTCGCGAGAAGGGTGAGGAACGATTGGACCCGGATAAGACGTATCAGTTGGGAAAAGTTGCCGTTGAGCTTCATCAAACGATTAAAGATGTCGTTGATTATCTCACTTCGGTCGGCAATGCGATCCCGAAAAAAGCGCCGCAAGCGTTAGCAAACCATCCGATTTCGGAAACGATGTACATTGCTTGCGTCAAAAAATTCAACCACGACCTATACCTTCGCATCGAAAAAGAGAAGGATAAGGCTCGTGAGGATTTGAAGCGACGTGAGCAAGAGCAGAAGCGCCGTGAAGAAATGGCTCGCATCGAGCAGGAAATCAAACGGACGACCCATCTCGATGCTCCCATTGATGAAGCGGAACAATTTGCATTTGTTCCAGCACAATCGATGGAACCGGCTGACGAACCGGAACCAGTGGTAGTGGTGATTCCCGAGCCCGTTGTGGAAGCGGTTCCCGAAGTTGCTCCCGAACCTGTGCAAGTGTCCGAGCCGGAACCACAGCCTCAAGTTGTTCCACAACCCGAACCGGAACCGGTTGTAGTATCGATGCAACCATTGCCAGAACCAGTGGTCGCCCCGGTGGAACCGGTTGTGGTCGTCGAACCGGTAACTGTAGTTTCCGAACCAGTTGTAGAACAGCCGCCGGTAGTCGTAGTGCAACCAGTGGTAGAAACCACGGCGACTCCAGTTACTCCTTCTACCCCTCCTCCGCCACCGAAGCAACCGCAAGCTGCACAAGCAACGCAAGCTGCCCATCCGGCAAAACCTACGATACCGGAAGGCGCCCATATTCCGTTGCCAAAGCATAGTGGCTTAAAAATTGTTTCGACGGGTGAACCAGCACCGCCGCGGGTTCGTCGTAAACCGGAAACACCTCCACACGCATTGACAAAAGTTCCGCGTGGTATAGCGAACTTACCCCGCGAAGCAGCGCCTCCGCGTCCATCACCGGTTCCGACCACTTCAGCAAAGCACTCTGGTGCTCCCGGTGCACGTCCAGCCGCTCCTGCCGCTACCACCGATGCAGCGAAAACCGAAACAACCGGGGAAGGCGAGAAGAAATGGAAACGCCTCAGTAAGCTTACCAAAGCCGAGGCGGACGAGTTGGTACGGGCGAAGTCGAAGGCTTTAAAAGAGCGGGTTGCTCCGGCAGCATTACCGGAGATCGCTCGTTCCCGTCGCCCGAAATCGCGTAAGAGTGTCGATACGCAGGCAGTCGAATCACAGTTACGGCAAACGCTGGCG
>JAOTSC010000266.1 GCA_030247525.1 bacterium
TCACTGGCGTGCCCGGTCTGTTTAGCGTTGCCCGGCGCTTTGCCGGTACCGAATCGACGCGCCGTCGAGTTCGCTATTCGATTAGGACTCGCCCTCGGTTGCACGATTCGTAATACCACCAAATTCAACCGCAAGAATTACTTCTATCCCGATCTCCCCAAAGGGTACCAAATCAGCCAATACGATGAACCGATCTGTGAAAACGGTGTGGTAAAAATCATCGACGAAGGTGTCGAAAAAAACATCCGCATTCAACGCATCCACATCGAAGAAGATGCCGGAAAAAGTTCACACACATCTGGCGATACTACCCTCGTCGATCTGAACCGTTGCGGTGCGCCGCTCTTGGAAATTGTTTCGCATCCCGATCTCCGCTCGCCGCGCGAGGCATACCTTTATCTTTCCTATTTGAAGGAGCTGGTCGAACGGTTGGAAATCTCCAATGGAAATATGGAGGAGGGTTCCCTCCGGTGTGATGCGAATATTTCGTTGCGACCTGTCGGTACCGAGAAATTCGGTACCCGCACCGAAGTGAAAAACGTCAATTCCCTGCGTTACGTCGAAAAAGCGCTTCATGCTGAATATGCCCGTCAAAAGGATATCCTCGAAGCAGGCGGTATCATTGAACAACAAACCTTGACGTTCGACGAAAAGTCCGGCACCAACAAATTCCAACGTAGTAAAGAAGAGAGTCAGGATTACCGATACTTTCCAGAACCGGATTTGGTTCGATTCGATGTCCCAATGGAATGGATCGAGTCCGTTCGTTCTTCTCGAACCACTTATCAAGTTCGTGAGCAAATCCTCGCGAATGACTGTGGGTTCTCGCCTGAGCACATCTCGGAGATTATGAAGATTCGCAGCGAGTCGTTACGAACTCCTGGTGTGATTGTATCGAACTACTATTCCGGGAGCATCTATCTTGCTCAAGCGATGCAGTGGTCACGCGCGAAAGCAAAAACGCTCGACCCCGCCCAAACGGCTTCCACTTTCTTGAATAAAGCGCTCGGCGTATTCAAAGCCCGCAACGAAGATCCGATGCAGTCGCCGCTAACGCCGGAGAAATTCGCCGCAATCGAACATTTGCGCCAATCGAATGCGATAACCGGCAGCACCGCCAATGAGCTATTCGAACGCATCCCAAGCGACCCGCGCGATGTGCAGGAAATTGTCGATACCGAAGGGTTGGCTAAAGTCGCTGATACTTCTTTAATCGACGACATCGTTGTGAAAGTAGTTACCGACTTTGCCAAACAAGTCGAAGAATACCGTAGTGGAAAAGTAAAAGTGTTCGAGTTCCTGCTCGGACAAGTCATGAAATTGACCCGTGGTAAGGCCGATCCCGATACGGCTCGTGCGAGTTTACGCCGTGCGCTTGATTCGTAATTTCCTAATTTTTTGCCTTGCAATATTCGCGGCTAACATAGCAGCAGCATCGACCACGACCGGTCTATTTTGGTACGCCGCAACTGCTTCCGATACCGCATTAGCTGAGCGCATCGCGCCTTCGATCGCAGTCAAACTATCGGAACGTATTGCGTTGCTCTCCCCCGATTTTCTCCGTGACCGGTATGGTGATACTCTTACCCAGAATTCAAGTTATGCCCGTACCCGTTTCCAAGAGCTGTTTCCTGATGGCGTTCGGTTGGAGTTCCATTTGCAGCGATTAGGTAATTCTTCTTCACTCAAATGTTATCGGATCGAACAAACCAAACGCGATTCATTACGTCTCTTTTACGCCGGAGGCAGTGAAGAAATTGCCGATTGGTTTGAGTTTTATTTCCTGAAATGGTTTCTGGGTGATGTTTCCTCAGGCAAGCAAACTGGCACAGCAACAATAATCGTCGATGGTACTCCGATTGGTGCTCAGATTTCCATAGATGGTATTCCGACCGGAGAACGAATCCCGGCAAGACTTGTTAACATCAGCGAAGGTGAGCATTTGATAGAAATTACCGGAAACCTTCGCGCTTCACAAAAAGTGCTTGCCCGTGCAGATGGTTCTGTCGGTATAACTCTACGCGGAAAGCCAATTACAACACTGTTAGAAGTGGTAAGCGATCCACCCGGATTACCGATCGAAATCGATGGGGTTAGCAGTGGATATACGCCCTATTTGCGCGAATCTACCGAAGCGAGTTTAAGCGTGACAATCGGCGGCGGCGAACGGGAATTGATATCGCGAATCGTTGATTTGGAGCCGGGGCAATGGCGTACGATGTATTTTGCGCCTCAACTCATGAACCGAATTGCGATCCGAACCTTCCCCCCCGGCGCCGTGATATACGACGGCCCCGTCCGCATCGGCTCCGACGGCGATACCATACCGTGTTCTCCTCACGGTCAACAGCAATGGACAGTCGATCACCCCTACGCATTTCCCAAGACATTTCCGATCACCGGAACGCCTGGAAAAGTGCAAACGATGTTATTCCAACTGCCGCCCGCGTTAGCGTTTCTAAGATTACATGGTTGGTACCATCAATCGACCTTGCGGGTAGACAAGGATGTAATTGCAGTCTCTTTGCCTGATAGTCAGGAAGTCCTTGCCGGGAAACGTACATTAGAAATTGCCACCCCCGGTTTCCGTACCCGGCGGACAACCCTTTCGTTAGAACGTGGAGCACATGTTTTGGTCGATGCGACCCCCATCCC
>JAOTSC010000267.1 GCA_030247525.1 bacterium
GTTTTTCACTTGCGCGAAATGATTTGGACTCCACTCATCAGCAATGCGAGGAAAAAATACTCTTTAGATGAATTCGATATCTATCAATTTGAAATGGGAATGGAATTCTATCGCGATGCTCGGTGGGTTAAAGAGTTGAAACGACAGGGGAAAGGGGTTATCGCGTTCTATCATGGGACTGATGTTCGGAATCGTGGGATCATTAAACCGGTAGACGAGACGTGCCACTTACGGTTGACCAGCGAGCTCGATTTACTCACAATTCATCCTCAGCTCGAGTATATATTTCTTCCCATCGATTTATCGCTATTCCCGAATCCCGAGTTCCGAGTTCCGAGCTCCAAACCTCGAACCCCGCTTCGGATCGGTCACGCCGCTCGCAGCCGGAAGTTGAAAGGAACTGCAGCGGTGATCGCAGCAGTCGAATTATTGCAGAAGAAAGGGTTGGCGGTCGAGTTGGTCCTGATGGAGAATATGCCACACGAGCAAGTATTGCAGTTGAAAGCATCCTGTGACATTGCGGTCGATCAGTTAACCGATTTAGGCGGTTGGGGTTATGGCATGTCCTCCCTCGAGTTTCTGGCGATGGGAGTTCCCGTTATAACCTATATGCGTCCCGAGTATGAAACGTTTCTCCCCGATCACCCCTTTGTCAACGCTAACGAGCAAACAATTGTCCAAGCAATCGAACGGTTGATAGTCGAGGAATCTTATCGAAGGGAACGGGCGATTGCTGGGCGGGCATTCGTAGAAAAGTATCATGAGGTAACCGTTGTCCTTCGCCAGCTCTACGACTATCTCATCCGCGAGCGATTATGCAGTGAGTTGCCGGTTCCCTTACAGAAAGTAACCGCTCCACGCATTAACAAAGTAGGGTTATGATTCATCGAATCAGGAAACTTCACCGAACCATGAATCAAACCAAACCGGAACTGTCCATCATCATCCTCGGCTGCAACCAAGCAGCTAAGATTCTCCGGTTACTCACATCGATTCAAGCCCAATCCTTTTTGCCCGACGCAACAGAAATTATCTATACCGACGACCTCTCCACCGACTATACCCTTACGCAGTTACAGTCATTCTCATCAAAATTGCCGTTGCAGAATGCTGAGAACAATACCGGGAAACGGAATCGTGCCGCTGCCCGTAATCGCGGAGCAGCAATTGCCAACGCTGAATGGTTCCTGTTCCTCGATGGCGATGGTGAACTCGATAAAGATTTTGTCGCGCAGCTATGGCAACACCGCGAACGGGACACTGTTTTAACAACTGCGGTATTGCCGCATCCGGAAGCGGTCTGCCCAGCCCGCCGCTATGAAGTCTTGCGCAGCCCTGCCTATCGTGCTCAGACAACTGGTAACACCACCATTCACGGCTATCACCTCCAAAGTATCGCCTTCCTCATCCATCGAACTTCGTTTCAACAAGCCAATGGGTTTGATGAAGCATTTGCCGGACGGAGTGGGGAGGATATCGATTTAGGGATTCGGTTGGCAGTCTTTGGCACTAAGCTGCGGGTAGTGCCGACCGCGCTCTATTATCACAATCACCCTCGAACAATCCGGGAACTCGTAGATGTGAAAGAAAAGTATGCGGCACAAGGGATCCCCCGGATTCTTAAGCACGATACTACGATTTTTCGAGCCGCCAGGCTCAATTGGCTGTTCGAGGAGAATCCACCCTACCGAACAAAGCATCCGCTGCTTTTCAAATGTCTTAAATTGTTTTCTCTTCCGATATGGTCGAAGATTGCTGAGCGGGGTCAGTTTTGGTGGACGGGACGAACACTTATACCTTTGCTCTGTTTTATCGGAACGATGAACGGATTTCACCGATATATAACAACTGGTAAAATCACCGAGGAGGATGCCGGATGGTCACTTGGTTAGGACAACCTGTTGCCGACTCAGTCTATGAACGCATTGTCGACAGTGTCGGAAAACTCAAGCAACGTGGTGTAATCCCCGGCTTAGGGCTATTGCTCGTCGGGAATAACCCAGCATCGGAAGTCTATGTCCGAATGAAGGGGAAAGCCTGCGAGAAATTCGGTATTGCCTCGAAAACTATCAAACTCCCGGAAAATGCAACCGAGCAAGATGTAACGTCAGCTATCCACCAGTTGAATCGCGATCCCGAAATCCATGGATTCATCGTCCAACTACCCCTCCCAAAGCATCTTCCCGAGCGGAAGTTGTTGGATTGCATTGACCCCAACAAAGATGCCGATTGCTTAACTGCCGTTAATATCGGTCGCCTCGTGTTGGGGGAGTCGCACATGCTTCCCTGTACTCCGGCGGGTATTCTTTCACTCTTGGAGTTCTATGGTGCGCCAATTTCGGGGAAACACATAGTTATCATTGGTCGCTCACAAATAGTCGGGCGACCCCTTTCGATCCTTTTATCGTTAAAAGGAATTGATGCGACAGTTACCATTGCTCACAGCAAAACACCGAACCTGCGCCAGCTTTTGTCCATCGCTGATGGTGTGGTTGCCGCAATTGGAGTACCCGAGTTTCTTCCTACAAGCCATTGCAAACCGGGGTCTTGGGTGGTTGATGTCGGGGTTAACCGTGTTCCAGACAGTAATTCAAAAGGCTACAAGTTGACCGGGGACACTAAAAATG
>JAOTSC010000268.1 GCA_030247525.1 bacterium
TCGGCAATTTCCAATAACCCGTTTTTGTCCTGATACGCGCCGGTGAACGCGCCTTTCTTATGTCCGAACAGCTCCGACTCGAGCAGGTTTTCGGACAGGTTGCCACAGAATTGCGCGATGAACAATTTGTTACGGCGGATCGAAGAATAGTGCAATGCCCGTGCTACCAGTTCCTTACCGGTGCCGCTTTCCCCTTCGACCAAAACGGCGATATTGCTGTCTTTGATCTTGTCCATCAGCTTGAAGACATCAATCATTTTTGAATGATTGCCGATGATTTCGCTGAATGCATAAGTCCGTTCAATCTCCGCTTGCAATCGGACTTTTTCCAATGACAATCCTTGTACGAGCCGGGCGTTCTCAATCGCGATGGCGCTGGTATTCGCAAGGATCTTTAGGAAGTCGAGTGACTCGGGCGTAAACTGGGTACGGTTATGGCGGGCATCGAGGTAGATTGCCCCTTTAACTTCCTCTTTTACAATGAGTGGAACACAGAGAACCGATGTAACGCGCTGCATGATGACCGACTGTGAATCGCTGAACCGGGGATCAAGTTGGGCGTCGTGTGTAAGAATCGCTCCCTCGCCCGACATGGCGCGGCGGACAATCGACTTTGAATACTCTAACAAATCTTCTTCGTCGCCATGTACTGAACGTGCAACAGCTACGCGAAACTCATCACCTTCTTTGAGTACGATAATACCGCGCTCCGCTTGTACCGGCGCAAGCGCGATTTCCATTAGCTTGGGAAGCAACTCGCTTAGTTCATGGATGCCATTGAGTAATGCACTCACTTCCAGCAAAGTCGATAGCTGATCACTTTGCAGGGTTGCTTTATTTTCTGCCGGAAGCGGCGGTGGTGTGGTCATCATACTTATCACCTAATTCACATCTTGGATTAACGTAAAGTTGTTGCGCGACGAGCGGGCATAATTTCCAAATGCATCTACTTCGTGTACTTCCACGGTAAACACACCTGACCCAAGCCGATTGAATAGATCGACTCGACTGGTATTCTGCGGAATGTTCTCTTCCTTAATCAGCGTGTCAGTTGTCGAGTTGTATGTAAATACTAACACCCGAAAGGTGTATTGAAAGCGATCTGATGAGCCGGCAAACCATTGCACATTAAATGCGTCGGTATACATCTGTGAATTGTTCAATGGTGTTGTTATCGTCGGATAGCTTATGAAAACACGATTCAACTGCGACTGTGGAGATTCGCCGATATTGCCGCCGTCATCGTTTGCCCGGGCAATAATCGGGAAGCCAACCAGATTAACAATATCGCTGCCATCAGGTAAAGTATCACGAGCAGCAGTCCAAATTGTATCGTTGATACTATTCATCCGAATGTTGCCATACGGCGTAAACACCCAAACCGAATCGATGTCAATCTTACTATCAGGATCGAACACGTTTACACGCAAATGCATTGTACTGCGATTCGTACCCGATGGGCGCAACTCGCTGTATGCGGTTAACGAGTATAGCTGGGGGACACCATTCAAGTGAAATTCAGTCGCCCGGGTTTCGGGAGCATTCAAAGTTATCATCGTTGTGTCGTAATCGTAAGTATTGCCACCGGCGATAACTTGATACACCGAGGGTACCGGTAACTCGAATGCGACAATGCCATTGCTGTTCGTTGCACCAATGTGGTTTGCAACCCGCACCGGTATTCCACTCAAGATAATTCCATTACGGTTTTTTACAATTACTGTGAGGGAACCACGAGGGTTATACGTATTGCTTCCGGGATCGTACGGATTATCGCGAACGGGTTCGCTGCATCCCATTAGCAGCGATAAGAGAAGTGATATTAGGAGTACTTTCCGCATAATTGCCCCAAGATAGCCATCACAAGCGGCACAGCCAAGCACCTTCGCCGCCATATATAAGAATGGGCGAACCAGAGGTCCGCCCATCTCATCAACAGAAACACTCACTATCGAAGATAGCAGAGGTTCCGACGCGCAACTCCTTTTGATGTAGCAACCTCAACAATATACCACCCGGAGGCGATATTGGCTGGTTGCCACGATCCATGAAACTCTTGTTCGGCAAAACCTGCTCCCGAAGCAATCGTTCTGCCAATTCGGTCTACAATTCGCCAAGAGACATTTCCAGTGGCCGGGAGAGTAAATGATACTCTGGCATTAAATGGATTCGGCCAAGCGGTTAACGAAACACTTGTCGGCAATGTTTCTAACGGTTCTGTAACCGCAACATGATAAAATGGAACCGCTCCGATATCAGCAATCGAACCATCGGGATCATTCGGCAACAATGGATCGCCACTGTCGATAACCGGAGATTCGGCAAACGGTGCGAAAGTAACCGGATTCAACTGAGGATTGAGTACACGATCATGTTCGTTGATTAAGATGTTGTAAAACGGCTCATGAAAACCGTAGACTACTGAATAGTCGGCATTTACAACATTCACATCCGAACCGCCAATACCCCATCCAAAATTGTTTCCCCAAACAACATTGTTACGAATATTGATCGATCGTCCATCTTCGATCATCAGACCATAACTCGAAGTGTTTTGTGACATTAAGCGTACCGAGTTGTTATGGA
>JAOTSC010000269.1 GCA_030247525.1 bacterium
TTGTCGTCTGCGTGCAAGCGATTGGCGAACGCATTGCGAATTTCGTCAAGGAGAATCTCGTCTTCGAGCAACATTACTTGCGCATCGAAAAGCTGAGCGACTTTCGAGGTAACACCTTCGGCGGTTTCGCGGGTACGTTCAAACGCTTTTCGACATTGCCGGAGTGCGATTTCAAACCGTTCGATTTCGGCAGTGATTTGACCGGCGGCGATGGTGCGGTGTTCGACGTGCACGGTATGCGGGGTATAGCAAAAAAGATTGCCAATCGCAATCCCAGGGGAAACCGGAATACCGCGCCATTCCTTCTTCACCGGCTATAGCTCCTCATGGAAACGATTGTTTATCAACTCTTGAATTTTTTCCCAGAGTGAATCTTCATCGGGTCCGTCGACTTCGATGGTTAGACGTGATCCCTGCTCAGCAGATAACAACATCATACCCATGATCGACCTACCGTTGACACGGCTATTGTCTTTCTCGACCCATACCTCACTCTTACCCCCAGCGGCAATTTTCACAAATTGCGCTGCTGGGCGGGCATGCAAGCCATTCCGGTTACGAATGACGATTTCTTTTCGGATCATGGGAATAACATACGAAAAAAATATGGAATCTGAACAAAAAAAAGTCGATGAAGCGAAATTCGTCAGAGAGCATTGTAGTTAGTGACGATTCGCGGAGCCAAATTGGACGCGTTACAAACCAAATGGGATTGCTTCGTCGTCCGCCATACGACGGATTCCTCGCAATGACACGTCAGGCAAGATTACCTTAACTCCATTAAAGGTGGACAGACAGGAGTGTCTGTCCTACGGGGATTGCTTCGTCCCTACGTTCTTCGCAAAGACATATCTGGCTAGATTAGCTAACCCCTGGAGACCTGTCCGTACCCATGTCATGCAAGATTGCTTGACCTCCAGTAAAGGTGGACAGACAAGAGTGTCTGTCCTACTTACAAGAAAAGGGCAACACCAAAGACTGCCAGAAGGAATACCAACAGTAATTTATAGAGCGTTGTCCGCGGCAAAAGGATGTATCCAAGCAAAAAGCCAGTCGCGATGGAAATCCACGCAAGCTCTTCTGCCCCTTGTGCCGCAATGGTGTAAACGATTCTTCCCCACTCCCTTGCTGTCAAAACAAATGTTGCGCCGATGAGAAACGCCCCAACGGAACGAATCCAAAACAAGATACGCGGGAGGTTCCATTGCTCGATGGCATGTGGGAGCAAAACTCCTTGTTCCCAACCATATTTCACCGACCACAACCGAAATGACCAGAGGGGGATGTTGTACAATGCTAAAAAAAGCAATACAGCGATTGCCCGAACGGCATTCGATTGATGATAAGCAAACAATCCGACGATTAAACCGAGTAACATAGTAATCGGTTTCCAACCGTCGCGGAAAAGCTGCCACCCGATCATCTGAAATGAGGTCGATGTCCAATCGCGTAACGATGTTACGATTCCTGGCGCTGTACCTGATTGTTCGGTATCGACTTCAGCGCGGGCAACAGCGCCGATTGCCATTGGGAGCAAATCCGGGTGTCCACAATAGAATCCGTTTTGATTGCGCAGGAATTCCGCTTGTTTAGCTGGCTCATTGACAAACATTCGGCGCGCTATGGGAAGCAAAGCATTGGTCCATCCGATACCAAGTTGCCGCACATTGGTCGTAACAACCGGTGCAATTACGGCTCCATCGTGAAGCCGTTTCCAAAGTTTCGAGTCGAATTCAGGTGTTGTGATTTTCATAAGACACTCGACCGGCGAATCAACTCAAGTACCGTGAATCCGATTGCTCCTAAAACAAACGCGAGTACAGTGTCGCGATGTAAAAACAGTCTTGCGACAGACGCAATCGCTAAGCCAGCAATCAAGGGTACAATAGTTAACAAGATGGGATCCGCTTCAAACCAAATCCATTTGAACAGCGCCCATCCTGTGTACCCCATGAAGTAACTGATGCCCGCTAACAACGCTCCGGTCAGGAAATGAACTGAAGCGGCAAAGCTAATCAGACGGCGGATAGCCGGGACATCGGCTCGCGTTACCGCGGCATCAAAATCAGATAATCGTTGCGATAACCAATTGGCAACAAACCAACGGCTAGAGCCAGCTAAAGGAGATAGAATTATTCCAAAAGCAATGCCGTAGGGCCAAAGGGTCATGAGGCGTTCACCGGTTGACAAAGGCCCAATCAAGGAAGCGGTAATAGCAGAGGCAACAAGAGCGGCGAATCCGGCATCGGGCGCCCACTTCGCAGTGCTTTCGGTTTCTCTGATCCAGAGTAGTTGAAATAGGATTCCGGTTAACAGACCGAGCAGTGGCATTCCCAACAACGCCGATACCAAAGGGGCGGCAACGAGCGGTGAGGATAGCATCACCCGCACCGTCATCCGGTCAAGGGCAAGTATTCCGCCAGCTAATGCCACGAAAAGTAATGCTACCGGGTCCGGTGTAAGCGGGATGATACTGCCTCCGGTTAGTGCGAATGCCCGACCATTTGCGGTTTCGGTAACGGTGCGCCATCGGTGTAGGTAAACGAAAAGACGACAAACGGATTATTAT
>JAOTSC010000270.1 GCA_030247525.1 bacterium
GGCAACCCAGTCAAACGGGTCATTAACGACTGAAATTCATAAATACACTGCAGTGTACCTTGTGCCACTTCCGGTTGATACGGTGTATAAGCCGTATAGAATTCGGAACGTAGCAAGAGCGTATTGACTGCCGCGGCAACATAGTGTTCGTAACTCCCCATGCCAGCAAAACAAATTGCCTTATCGCCGGTTTGGTTTTTTCCTGCCATCTTTTGGAAGGCTTTGCGGACTTCCATCTCAGACCAACCATCGGGTAATTCTAATTCATCCTGCAAACGGATCGACGTGGGGAGGTTCTGGAAAAGCTCGTCGATCGACGCAACACCAATTGCGGAAAGCATCGCCGAGCGATCTTCGGCGGTATGTGGTATGTAAGACATCTTCTCAGCCTTGCTGCCGGTAGCAGTTATCGATTTTTTTGGATCGACCAACCGGCGAAACAGTTCAGCGGACGATAAACACGCGTCCATTTTTTGTGGATGTTTTGAAGCGCTGCTTAGTGTAGCGTCGTTTCATAGACAGAAGCGTCCATCAATTTTCCGACTTCTGACGGATCGCTCATTTCCACTTTCACAACCCAACCGTCGCCATAGCAATCTTGATTAATCTTTTGGGGATCGCTATCCAATGCAGTGTTGGCATCTACAATCTTCCCTGAAACCGGAGAATACATATCGGCAACGGTTTTTACCGCTTCGATTGTTAACAATGTGCCACCGGCTTTTATTTCCGTGCCAATTGCTGGTAGCGATAGAAAGACGATATCGCCTAATTCAGATTGGGCGTAATCGGATAATCCTACGGTTGCGATGTTACCATCGATTTTGCACCATTCATGACTGCTGGTGTACTTCAATGTGTTGGGGATATTCACGATGTACTCCTCAGTACGTTTGCGTCAATACGACGCAGATTTTTTTTCTTGGACGTTTTTTTCGTCCGACTGCTCTCATACTACGGTGAACCATGGTTCACCAGAAAATATTTATTTTAAAATCGTTGATTCCAGGAACGACGTATCATAATTCCCGGAAATAAATTTCGGGTTGTTCATAATCTTTTGAAACAATGGGATAGTCGTTTTTGGTCCTTCGATAATCGACTCTTCTAACGCGCGCCGCATTCTTGCCAGCGCTTCCGTCCGGTCAGCGCCAAAAACGATGAGCTTCCCAATCATGCTATCATAGTATGGAGGAATCTTGAATCCCTGATATGCACAACTATCGATTCGGATTCCTGGACCACCGGGGAAATGCAAGGCAGTAATCTCCCGCGGAGACGGCATAAAGTTTTTGTCAGGGTCTTCCGCATTGATGCGAACTTCGATGCAATGACCGCGCATGAAAACCTGCGATTGGGTCTTCGAAAGCTTTTGTCCAGCAGCGATTCGGATTTGTTCTTTCACCAAATCGACCCGGGTAATTTGTTCAGTAATTGGATGTTCGACTTGAATCCGGGTATTCATTTCGATGAAATAGAAGTTACCTTCTTTATCGTACACGAATTCCATCGTCCCTAACGAATCGTACCCCACCCTCAACGCACCTTGAACCGCCGCTTCACCCAATTTTGCCCGAATATCAGGCGTGACCACCGGTGACGGCGCTTCTTCGATCAACTTCTGGTGACGGCGTTGAACCGAACAATCGCGTTCGCCTAAATGAATTGCGTTACCGTATTTATCTCCGATAACCTGCACTTCAATGTGCCGCGGCTCGAGAATCAATTTTTCGAGATACAGATCGGCGCATGTAAAAGCTGATTCGGCTTCCGCACTGGCAATACCATAAATCGATTCCATCAATTCCGAGTCGCGAACGATTCGCATTCCACGACCGCCTCCTCCAGCAACCGCTTTCAGCAATACGGGATAACCGATTTGCTCAGCAATTTCCAAGGCTTCCTGTGCGCTCGATAAAATTCCTTCGGAACCGGGAACAACCGGAACACCGGCGGCTTTCATCGTTGCTTTCGCCAGCGATTTCTCGCCCATCATCCGGATTGCCTGTGGATGCGGCCCGACCCAGATTAAACCATTGGCAACGACTTGCTCGGCAAACTCGGCTCGCTCGGAAAGAAATCCATAGCCCGGATGTATCGCATCAGCGCCGGAAACTTCAGCAGCAGCAAGAATCCGCGGAACATTCAGATAGCTCTCATTCGATTGTGGCGGTCCAATACAAATCGCTTCGTCGGCAAATCGGACGTGTAGCGATTCCCGGTCAGCAGTTGAGTATACTGCAACGGTTTTTATACCAAGTTCTTTGGCAGCTCGCAAGATCCGCAACGCAATTTCGCCACGGTTTGCAATGAGAAGTTTTTTAATTGCTCGTTCGCTCACTACGGTTCAATCCTGAAGAGAACCGTGCCAAACTCGACCGGGGAGCCGTTTTTAACGCAGATTTCAGAAATCTTCCCGGTGGTCTCAGCTTCGATTTCATTCATCAACTTCATCGCTTCGATAATGCAAAGGGTTTGCCCTTCGCGCACATTGTCGCCCAGTCTTACATAGACGTCAGA
>JAOTSC010000271.1 GCA_030247525.1 bacterium
TTCCGGATCGTCACCCCAATAGAACCGGGTGGTTGTGCCGGCACGACAGGCGTATTCCCACTCCGCTTCGCTCGGAAGCCGCCAAAGCGTATCGCCACTCTGTCGGATCAACGTATCGAGAAAAACATGAATCGAATCCCAAGTGACGCGTTCTACGGGGAGGTTTTCGCCGATAAAGTGTGACGGATTGCTATCCATCAACGATATCCACTGGGTTTGCGTCACTTCGTTTTTCCCGATCCAGAAACCGTAATTCAAAGTCACTTGATGGTAAGGGAGAGCAGCAGTTGGGTTGGGATGATTATTCCCCATCCAATAGGAACCGGGACGAATCCAAATCATATCGATGGTCGCACCACTCGTTCCCAATGGAAACGTTTGTTCAATCGGAGCTGGATTCACCACCTCTGTTGAGTCGTTATCATCTTTCTCGCAACTCGCGACAAAGAATGTGACGAAAACAAAAAAAAGCCCCCAATAATAAAACTGCCGCATGTTTGTTCCGATCAGGTCGAGTGTTGCAATGTAGCATTCAAAGTCGATTGTTCGCGAATGGTTTGATTCATGCAAGCGAAAATTCTCTTGTTCATGTGCTATTCACAAACAATTACATCAAGTTACGAACAAAAGTGGTAAGACTGGTTTACAAAAGACGCAAGAAATGTGTTTTGCGTGATTGATACATTGCATCTCAGTTAACCCGAAAAATGTTGCATAAACAAGTAAGTAAGATATTTCATTTGTTGTGCAAATTGTATTGTGAACTATGGCACATTCTTTGTAGCTTGTGGTAGGGATTCCGTTGCGCTTTATATAAAGTATTGTTTCCTGGTGTTGTTGTTTTTCATTTTTCCCTTTGGATGTATGCTGATTTTCGCTTCGTTGGTCAAACTGCTTTCCCAAATCGTTTCCGCAATTCTTTCTCATCGCTCAACCAGTTTACTCCTAATCAAAGCAAGGAGGTACAATGTCTCGTTTTACTTTAGTTACACTTGGCCTGATGGTTACCCTTTCGCTATCTGCATTTGCCAATGTGTTGATTGTTGATAGTAACACCAACAATTCTACGCCATACCGCGAGCCACAAATGGCGCACGATGCCGCCAGCAACGGCGATACGATTTACATTGTCGGCGCTGCCACAACCTATACCGGTTTTACAGCGACGAAGATGCTGGTATGGATTGGCCCCGGATATATGCTGACCGCTAATCCGGAAACTCAAGCGAATGCCTCGGAAGCTCGGATTTCCACGACGTACTTCAATGCCGGATCACAGAACTCGCAGCTAATCGGGATTACAGTCCAAAGCAGTAGTTTACAATTGAGTGCCAACAATATTGTTGTTCGTCGCTGTTATTTTCCCAGTTCACAACTCATTGTTGGAAATGTAAGTGATTGCTCGATTTTACAGTGTTTCATTACTGGCGTCAACATTGCAATTAGTGGAAGTTCAAATACGCAAATCTACGGTTGTTACGTTACTGCCTCACCTCCCATTTCTTTCCAAGGCGGCAGTACCGGTACGACTATCGGCAATTGCGTTTTGCAAAACAACTCTAATGGTGGATTTATATTAACAAATTCACTGTTCTTCAATTCCTTTTACTACTCGTATCCTTATTCATCCAGCCCTTTTAGCTTGATCAATAGCCAAGTCGATCATGTGTTAACGAATCGCGAAACCCTTTGTGAGGGGGTTGGAAATCAACTGAACATTTCTATCGATTCCGTGTTTAACACCAACCTGAGTGGCGAGCGTCTTTGGACACTTCGTACAAATTCGCTAGGCATTGGTGCTGGCCGTAATAATACCGATATCGGTATGTTTGCTGGATCTTACCCTTATGTTTTATCGGGTATTCCACCAATTCCCACAGTAACCTATCTGTTCATTCCAACCTCGGCGTCGGTGTCGGGTGGTTTACAGGTCGATTTCCGTGCGAAGGGCCGCAACTAACGGAGGCGCGATGAACGCATCACGATTGCGAACAGTGTATCTGTTACTACTGTTCGTGCTGGTTGGGGTTACAGCCGCCGCTCCACTCACGCGGATTGAGTATGCCATTGATCCGCCCGATTTGAATAACAATTGGGTAATCGGATCGCCGCTTAACTCCGATTCGGCGGCAGGAACATTGAACATTCCGCTCAGCGGACTTTCCAACGGTTTACATGTCTTGTTGACGCGCGTTGTTGACAGTAACAACCGGAAAAGCATCCCGGTAGTTAAAAACCTTTGGGTCGTTCGGAACAACTCAACGGTTGTTCCGTATGGAGAGTACTTCATTGATTTCGATCCCGGTCCAACCCACGGGAGTGAGATTATCTTCCGGGAATCTGATTCGGTTTCGGTGAGCTTCGCGGTGCCAGTTGCTACCCAGAGTCCCGGTTTCCATGTACTTGGTATCCGGGTTAATGC
>JAOTSC010000272.1 GCA_030247525.1 bacterium
GAATTGTGATCGGTCACGGTACCGATACGATGCACCACACCGCAGCGATTCTCTCGTTCATGGTGCAGAATTCCCCGGTTCCGATTGTGATGGTCGGTTCGCAACGTTCATCGGATCGCCCCTCGTCCGATGCCGCTCTGAATTTAATGCATAGTGTGAAAGCTGCTGCAGAAAGCGATCTTGCTGAAGTGATGGTCTGTATGTTTGGACCGACTTCGGACGATTACGGCTTACTCCATCGCGGAACCCGGGTCCGAAAGATGCACTCGAGTTATCGTTCGACCTTCCGTACGATTGGCGATATTCCGTTAGCGATGGTGAGCCGACAATGGATCCGTCCGTTACGGGAAGACTACAAACGACGACGGCATGACAGAAATGTAGTGATCAATACCGCATTCGAGGAGAAGGTCAGTATCGTTTACTACTATCCGAACATGAAACCAGACATCATCGATTCACTAATCGACAACGATTATCGCGGCATCGTGATTGCCGGTACTGGACTCGGACACGTCAATAAACCACTCTACCCCGCGCTCAAACGTGCCAAGGAAAAAGGGATTGCTGTTTACATGACAGTACAAACCTTGTGGGGTTATGTACAGATGTATGTGTACGATACCGGGCGCGACATGATGGAGTTAGGTGTAATACCAATGGCGAATATGCTGCCGGAAGTCGCTTACATGAAGTTATGTTGGGCGTTAGGCCAATCGGAAGACCCGGCAGATGTCCGAAAGATTATGTTTACCCCGATTGCGGGAGAGATTACCGACCGCGAGCCGAGCAACGGGTACTTAATCATGCAAGGTGGCATTCCGGAAGTCGAAGAATTTATCTCAAAGGTGAGAAAGTAAGCGGCTATGAAGCATTTTTTGGTCGAAGTCACCTACACTGCCTCGATTGCTGAAGTGGAAGCGGTCGTTCCCGCTCACCGCGTGTTTCTCGATGAGGGTTACCGAGCAGGGTTGTTGCTGATGTCAGGGCCACAAGAACCGTTGGTCGGAGGAATGGTTGTCGCCCGGGCGGAAAACCGCGAAGCAATCGAAGCGTTTTTTCAACGTGATCCATATACAGTGCAGCAGGTTGCGAGCCATCGGGTGGTTGAATTCATTCCTGTGAAGCATCAGAGTTTTTTGAAAGACTGGATAGGCAAATAGTCTTTGCTGAACCGACGTTTAGAGATGTTTCACGAGATTGGCATAACGGATGTTTTAATGTTATCTTTACTATTGCCATTACGAAGCGGCATGATTACCGACCGGGTAACTCGTAACCGTCTTTCATTTTTATTCCACAAACAGTTTTTCGATTCGCCAACCGAATAAATCCGGAGAGTTTTCTTATGGATATCTTCCAGGAATCCCTCGAATACCATGCCCGCGGCAGAAAAGGGAAAATCGAAGTCGTTCCGACCAAACCGTGTAAAACCCAGCGTGACCTATCACTGGCATACTCCCCCGGTGTCGCGGAACCGTGTCTTCATATTGCCAAGGATCCATCACTAGCCTACCAGTATACCGCGAAAGGAAATCTGGTCGCAGTTTTATCGAATGGTACCGCAGTACTTGGACTTGGGAATATCGGCGCTCTTGCTGGTAAACCCGTGATGGAAGGCAAAGGTGTTTTGTTCAAGCGATTTGCCGATATCGACGTATTCGACATTGAAGTTAACTCGCTCGATCCCGACGCAATCATCAAATTCTGCCAAATGATCGAACCGACCTTCGGCGGTATCAATCTGGAAGACATTTCTGCCCCGGACTGTTTCTACATCGAAGAAGTTTGCAAAGCGACGATGAATATTCCGGTGTTTCACGACGATCAACACGGAACCGCGATTATCTCAGGCGCTGCGCTAATCAATGCTATCGAGTTGGTAGGTAAAGACATCTCGAAAGTGAAAGTGGTATTTAATGGTGCAGGAGCCTCCGGTATTGCCTGTGCGCGGATGTACGAAACGCTTGGCGTTAGTCACGAAAATGTCGTCCTATGCGATACAAAAGGCGCGTTATATTTCGGTCGCGAAGATCTTGATCCGGCACATCCGAAGTACAACAAATACAAGGCATACTTCGCTTCAGACACCAAAGCCCGCACATTAGCGGAAGCCTTGGACGGCGCTGACGTATTCTGTGGTTGCTCGGTTGCTAACGTTGTGACCAAAGAAATGATCAAGAAAATGACCAAAGACCCGATCATTTTTGCGATGGCAAATCCGACACCGGAAATCTCATATCCCGATGCTATCGAAGCTCGTCCCGATTGCATCATGGCAACCGGTCGCAGTGATTATCCGAACCAAGTGAACAACGTTCTTGGCTTCCCGTTCATTTTCCGTGGTGCATTGGATACCCATGCATCGCAGATTAACGAAGAAATGAAGAAAGCGGCTACCCAAGCGTTAGCACGCTT
>JAOTSC010000273.1 GCA_030247525.1 bacterium
CAGTAAAGGTGCCTTTACCGCGGGCGGTATCGTCGCACTGATTACCGGATCACTTCTCTTATTCGATTTACCGGACGATATGCCAGGAATCAATTGGGCGGTTATTGCCGGCGTAGTCGTGTCAACCGTACTGTTTTTTGTTTTTGTGGTAGCGGCGGGTGTGAAGGCGCTCAAGAACAAGGTCGCAACCGGTGAGGAAGGAATGGTCGGAACTTCGGGAGAAGTGGTCGTTCCTTGCGAACCTGCCGGCACAGTGTATGTGCGTGGCGAACTATGGCGAGCGCTTTCCGAGACACCACTGCCAAAGGGAACGATAATTGTTGTCACGAAAGTCGACGATACTGTCTTATACGTAGCTCCCAAGTAGCATGAGCGCACCCCTATTGGGATGGGGACTTGCCGCATTTGCCGGCGCACTACTCGGTATCCTGAACGCACAATGGGAAGGATACTTCTGGTGGTGCGCACTTGCCTTTCTATTACTAACGTTCCTACTCCAGTTAAAACCATTTCGCTCTCTTCTGCTTTTTGCTGAGTATGCATTACTGATCACGTTCGGATTCGCCTGGGCGGCTTTTGTTTCTGGCAATGTGGTCAAACCGTTGCTTGTTGACCAACGGATTCCAGTCTATAGCTGGTGTGACATAACGTGTGATCCGATGCGAACGAATAGCGGATGGTTGGTCACTGGCACCCTCGAACATTCGCCGCCAATAACAGTCCAGATTTTCTATCGTGATGCATCCTACCCGTTGAGAAGCGGTGACCGGATTAAATTCACAGGTGAGTTATCCCCCTTCGATTCAATGAGTTTTCTTACCTATGGTTCCCGCGAACGATATGCTGCCGCTTCCGGTTCGCAAGCGCGGGTTACCGTCCATCGAATCGTTACCCATCATCCCAATCCAAATCATCTCCACCGAATTTCACAACAAGCTGCCACTGCAATCCGCGAGAAAATCTCTACCACACTGCACCAAGCGATTCCTGGCGAAGCGGCTATGCTATCGGAAGCGTTGTTACTCGGGAATTATGCCCAACTCGATCCAATGACCATCGCCGGATTTCGGAAAACTGGATTGCTCCATCTCCTTGCGCTTTCCGGTTTACAGGTCATGGTGATGTGGGCGTTGTTTGAAGCGTTCGGTTCGATACTTCGACTCAAGTTTCATTACCGGATGGCTTTTATCGTATGCTGTTTGTTCGGGTATTGGTGGCTTTTGCCCGATATCGCTTCGGTCGACCGGGCGTTTGTCATGGCACTGTTTCTGATTGCGATGCGGTGGCGTGGGAAACATCATTCCCCATGGCAGCCATGGGGAGGAGCGCTACTCTTACTCTCGCTCTGGCAACCGCACGATGTCGTTACGCCAGGCTTTCAATTAAGCTTTGCTGCGGTAGGTAGTATACTCTTCTATCTCCGGCATCATTCACAAATTTTTCCTACTCCCGTTGTAAGATTAAACGTCTTGCAAAAAGGGATACGATGGTCGCTCGATGCTATTTGTATCTCCTGTGTCGCTTTGCTTGGAACAATACCTGTGATGGTTTACCACTTCGGTTTTGTCTCCTTTGCCGGTATTCTCTTGAACCTTCCAGCAATTCCGATTAGTAACGCGATATTGATAGCAGCAATTCTCATTTTGTTGCTATCACCGGTTCCGTTACTCCCAACACTGTTGGGACAGGGAGTTGCAAAACTTACCGATTGGTTGTTCACGATTGCGACCTTCCCCGGAATGCAATGGGGAGCCGGTAGTCGAAAATTCGTCCCGCTGCTCTTTGCAACTTTCGCACTATTTCTTACCATACACTGGGTGTTGCGAAAACAATGGCGGTTCGCTGTTGTCTCTTTGTTTGTGTTGATAGTAACAGGTGGGATTGCGATTCGTCTTGCGAATCGTATTGAGGTTGAGAAGTTACATTTGATTACGGCTGCCAATGGCAAACACATCTACTTTGCCCATAGCAACCGGGAAGCACAACGCTTTACACAGTTTTGGTTAAAGCGGAACGGTTCCTTTCCGGTAACGATTGCAAGCCGCGTCGCGCTATTCGAGTGGTCGAAAAGTCTCCCCGCCTCCGTGAAAATTATCGAGTTAGGAAAGTGTACCGTCGGGGTGCCGCAGGAAATTGAACTTGGTATATTCTGGACATCGGTGATAACTGAAACTCAAAACGACAACCCAGTGACTTGGGGATACTATGTCGATACTCACTCGAGAGTTACTCCATGTTTCGCAGGACTATCGCCTCATCTACTGGCTGAGTTAGGATGGAAATTGCAACTGCCAATCGGTGACCGGTTACCGATTGAACAAGCTTCATTACATCCATCTGGAGAGTGGTTTCGACAACGCTGGAACGATACGTTAGGTAAGAACGTCTTGCAATGAAGAATCAATTGAACAAAG
>JAOTSC010000274.1 GCA_030247525.1 bacterium
AATCTATCTGGAAGGATGAACAAAATCCAAGTTGAGATTGCAAATGTCAATTATATCTATGTGACACAGATTAATTGTTTGACATAAATACATTACACCATAGCAAACTATTTTTTCTCGAAGGTTTTCGCTTCGTTCCATAGCCGATCCATTTCCGTAAGTCCCACTTGTTGAAGTGTTTCTCCTCGCTCACGAATCGTATCCTCGATGTAACCGAACCTTCGCTCGAACTTATCAATCGTAACTCGTAGTGCATCTTCCGGATTAAAGCCGTGTTTGCGGGCAACGTTTACTACCGAAAACAGTACATCTCCCAACTCTTCTTCCCACTTTTGCTTCGTCTCAGCAAGCTCGACAGGGGTAGCGTTGACAAGTTGTGCGTGATTCTTCGCCGCTTCGTGCAGTTCAATCAACTCTTCTTCTAACTTTGCCAAGGCATCATCGGGATTTTCCCAATCGAAGCCGACATTAGCCGCTTTCTCTTGCACTCGATACGCCCGTAACAACGCTGGCAGCTCTTTCGGTACGCCGGCAAACAGTTTCTTCCCTTCCCGTTGTTTGCTCGCTTCCCAGTTCGCCAATCCTTCTTTGGCACTGTTCGCGGTGGCGTCGCCGAAAACATGAGGATGCCGTTCCAGTAACTTTGCTACGGTAGCATTGGCAACATCGGAAAAAGTAAACCGCTCTTCTTCTTCTGCCAACCGGCAATGAAATACAACTTGTAGAAGTAAATCACCCAATTCTTTTTTTAGTTCGTCGGTATCGTTATCGTCGAGTGCTTTTAATACCTCATAGGTTTCTTCTAAAAGATATGGCCGGAGCTTTCGATGATCCATCGACCGATCCCAAGGGCAACCATCGTCAGCTCGCAATCGCGCCATGAGTGCCGATAACCGCTCCATCGCGAAACCGGTTCCGGGTGCCGGAATCCCTAATCGATCATCATGTTCCCAACGGGGAGAAGCCATCGCACACTCCATTCCATTTATTAACAAATTATTTAAATCGCCCAACCACCGGAGACAATCAAGTTGGTACCGGTAACGTAAACCGCCTGTTCCGAAAGTAAATACCGAACCGCCGCATTAATGTCTTCTGCTGTCCCGGCTTTTCCGCTTGGCACAATTTTATCAAAATCAGTAATCGCTTGTTTTCCATTATCGATCAAACCGGGAGAAATCATGTTGATACGAACACCAAACTGTGCTTCCACGCGGGCAAGTGTCCGCATCATTACGAGTAGTGCAGTTTTTGCTGCTGCATAGGGCATCGTCATTGGTTGGCTATGTAACTGGTCGGCATGGGCAACCCCGAAGAACAACAAGGAACCGTGCGTCTTTTCTAAATGAGGCAGGGTTTGCTGAGCAATGTAATATGGGGCATGGACATTGGTTGCAAACAGCGACTGCCATTCCTCCGGGGAATATGTGGTTGGCGGTTTGCTGAGAAATGATCCAAGTAAAACTATTACTGCGTCAATCCGACCAATCGCATTCACCGTATCTGCTACGATTTTTTTCACAGAAGCGGGGTCGGTAGCATCCAATTGGATTGCGGTCGCCCGGATTCCTAATGGAATTGCGGAGTGAGTCCATTCATCAGCAGCGGAGTTATCCAAATGATATGTGACCACAACATCGGTAAACCCGAGTTCCGATAGTGGCAAGAACAATTTCTTCCCAATGCCGGAAGTCCCAATAATGAAAGCAGTTTTAGTACTTTTCTCCACTCGATGTCTCGTGTGCTGTTTTGTCTAAAATTAGCGGATGTGACGTCCAGTCACTCCCACTTTTCAGATTCGTGATCAATTGTTGAATTTACTGCAGGAGCAACGTATCTTGAAAGTTGTTGTTAACATTCCCCGGAATCCAATCAAACTTAGGAAACATCATGCGCTGCCCGAAATGTAAAGGTTCCGTTCCCGATAAGCTAACGGTCATCACGTGTCCGTCTTGTGGCGCTCCCGTCCGCCGCATCCCCTTGACTACCGACTTCCGGTTTGCCTTAACTGTGATGGCGGAACGCAACGGCTGGATGTTTTGGGCAACATTATCGATGCCGTTTTGGATCCTGCTTGCCATGTTCCAATTGGTGCTCGGAGACGGGTCGATGGGAAAACTCTTCAACGATTTCCTGCTCGTTTTCTTCGTACACTGTTTCTTCAGTGGGCTGATCATGGACATCCTGATGAAAACCAACGCATTTATTACGCGAATCGGCGAGAAAGAAACGCTGAACCGTGCCCCGCTGCCACTTCGACGATTCCGGTGGGGTACCAACTTCGCTGTGTTGATTGCTGCGTTCCTTGCCATCTGGTATAATGATTTTGTGCATTGGGCGAGCGCGCCAATGCTCGGCACTACATTATCGATTTTGTAGATTGATCTTTGGTGGTCGTGGTATCCGTATATG
>JAOTSC010000275.1 GCA_030247525.1 bacterium
TCTCGGATGTTTTTTTCCGATATTCCCAATAAACGAGCAGCCTCACTGCGATTGTGATTTGCTAATTGAAGGGCTTGCTCGATGATACTTTTCTCGAAAGCTTCTACCAACCCAAACAGTTCACCTTTTTTTAGAGGAAAGTGGATACTTTCCCTTAGCAAATCCGAGGGGAGTGCTTCCGATTCATCTCTTTGTATTTCAATGCTTTCATTTTTTCTTGTTGATTCACTTCCTGCATTTTGATTCCGAATTGACTGGGTTTCCGATTCTGCCACCGGCTCAGGTTCCGAGCTCTTTTGTGAAGAATTATCAGGAGTTAAACTAACCGGGAGATCAGTCTCATCGATCAACTCGCTCTCTGAGACAACGACTGCGTGTTCAATGGCATTTTCCAGTTCACGAACATTGCCAGGCCAATCGTGTCGCATTAAACGTTGCCAAGCCGTTGCATTTAGACCGCGGATCGTTTTGCTATTTTGCTTTGCGTAATATTTGAAATAGTAGTTGACCAAGGGACGGATGTCACGCCGACGATGTCGTAGCGGGGGGATTTTTACCGTGATTACGTTGATTCGGTAGAATAAATCTTCACGAAACTTGCCACTCTTAATATAGTCCGGCAAATCGCGGTGGGTAGCGGCAACGATTCGGACATCCAATTGAATTTCCGTACGACCACCAACCCGCTGAATCCGTTGATCCTGAAGGAAACGCAACAGTTTCACCTGCGCATTCAGAGGTAAATCGCCAATTTCGTCGATAAAGAGTGTTCCACCATTTGCCCGCTCGAATAGCCCGACCCGTGAACTATCAGCCCCTGTGAAAGCGCCGCGCTCATGACCAAACAGCTCCGATTCCAATAGTGTTTCCGGTATGGCGGCACAATTGACACTGACAAAGGGGGCATCGCAACGGGGTGAGGAGTCGTGTAGTAGCTTAGCGATACGCTCTTTGCCTGTTCCCGATTCGCCTAACAAAAGGACGGTTGCTCGACTGGGGGCAGCGCGTTGGATGAGGGTAACAACTGCTTCCAGTTCCCCCGATTCGTAGATGAGTTCTTTTGGTTCGTGTGGTTTCATAGTTCGACCAATTCGTCGTACTTGTGATTTTCCAAAAGTAACTCACAAAGAACCAAGAAGCAAGCCTCTCTCTTCACGATTCGACAAAATATACGAGCGACACTGTTAGTTTTGGTTGTGAGTATAGGCGAACCGGTGTTCGCCCAACAAGAAAGGGGCGTATGCCATACGCCCCTCCCGATACCCGAACCCCGAATTCCGAGCCCCCAAACCTTACTTCAACAACACCATCTTTTGCGTTCGGGAAAACTCACCCGATTGCAATCGCACAAAGTAGGTTCCAGTGGAAAGGGTGGTGCCATCGAGTGTGACTTTATACGAACCCGGATTCTGATGAAAATTCACGAGGGTTGCGACTTCACGACCGGAAATATCGAATACCTTCAAGTCGACTTTTCCCGTTTTCGGAATCGTGTATTCGATGGTGGTTGTCGCATTGAATGGGTTGGGGTAATTGGGTTTCAGGTAAAATTCTTTCGGAGCTTCTATCCCTACATGTTCCACAACACCAACACAACCCGAGCAATCGTAGATGCCGAATTCTTCTCTTGCAGCAACGAAAGAAGTGCTACCAACAACTGCAACACCGAGTGCGACATCCTGAGTAATGTAGAAACCAACCTCCCTTGGACTCTCAGTATTACTAATGTTGATGATCCTTAGACCATACTCGATATTAGCAACAAAGGCGTAGTTACCGAAAACCGCTACACCGACAGCATCACCCGGCGTATCGCAAAAACCAACTATAATGGGATTTGCTGGATTGCTAACATTGATAATCCGTAATCCTGACCTATCTGCGACATAGGCGTAGCTACCTACTACTGCGACATCTACTGACCAACCTGGCGTATCGCAAAAACCAACTTCAGTGGGATTCGTCGGATTGCTGATATTGATAATCCGCAAACCTGTAAAATTGTCTGCGACATAAGCGTAGCTGTCAGCTATAGTTACACCATAAGAAAAACCTGGTGTATCGTAAAAACCGACAGATGTGGGATTTTCGGGATTGCTAAGATTGATGATCCGCAATCCCAATGACCCATCTGCGACATAGGCGTAGCTACCCGCTACCGTTACACCCCAAGCAACCCCCGGTGTATCATAAGAACCAACTTCCGTGGGATTCGTCGGGTTGTTAACATTGATAATTCGCAATCCAAAACTGTCGTCGGCAATATAAGCGTAGCTTCCTGAAACTTTTATTCCGCGCGCTAACCCCGGAGTATTACAAAATCCGACTTGAGTGGGATTTGTAGTATTACTGACATTGATGATCCGCAATCCCCAAGTATAATT
>JAOTSC010000276.1 GCA_030247525.1 bacterium
CTGTTAGAACAAGAACTTGACCGATTGGGCGTATCGATTGGTACCCGGGAAATTGCTTATGAGCTCCGCAACAATCCTCCACAATACGTGCAGCAAGCCGAGGTCTTTCAGAATAACGGTCAGTTCGATGCCGCAAAATACGAGGAGTTTCTCCGCAATCCGCAAGCCACCAACGAAATCATTATGCTGGAAATGGATGTAAAAGCCCGGTTGCGACAACAACGGCTAATCGATCAAATCACTGCTTCAGCGATGGTTTCTCAGAAGGAGTTGTGGGAGGATTGGACCGACAAGAATACCACGTTCAAGTTGAAGTATATCGCATTCCCAACTGAGAATAATCCTGCCGATACCAACAGTGTAACCGAGCAGGAAGTCGAGGCGGAGTACAAAGCCCGGCAAGAGGAATTCAAGATTGCTGAACAGCGCAAAGTGTGGTTTGTTCAATTCTCCGAGCAACCGACTGCATCCGATAGTGCCCATGCAAAAGAACAAGCGTATGAGATTTATCAAAGGGCGAAAAAAGGAGAGGATTTTGCGGAGTTAGCCAAGACTTATTCGGAAGATAACTCGGCACAGAATGGCGGGTCAGTAGGATATTTTGGTCGCGGCCGAATGGTGAAGCCGTTTGAGGAATTGGCTTTTAGCACTCCTATCGATAGCATAGCCCCTCCGGTAATGACTCAATTCGGGTGGCATGTTATTAAGGTTACCGGTAAGAAAGCAGCGACCGCCGCCAAGAAAGCGAAGAAAGGGCAACCGGAAACTCCGGCACAAGACGAACAAGTCGAAGCTTCTCACGTGCTTTTCAAGTTCACCGCTTCTCCGGAAACAAAAGATTTGATTCGGGAAACGGCACGCGAATTTGCGCAGAGTTTACAGACAAAAAAATCCGATGTAAATGTCTTAGCAAAGCAGTACAACGTCAAACTCGATTCGTCAGGATTATTCACGCAACAGACCGGTTCCATTCCGAAAGTGGGTCGATCTATCTTAGCGACGAATTTTGCATTTGAATCTAAGATCGGCGAGGTTTCCTTCCCATACTACATCCGCAACGCCTGGTTTGTCGTCGGAGTTGTTGAAGTAAAAGCAGCCGGAGTACGTCCCCTAACAGAAGTGCGCAAGCAAATCGTCGATCAATTGGTAAAAGAGAAGCGAATTACCAAAGCAGTACAGAAAGCAAACGAAGCGAAGGGTCGTGGTGCTAATCTGGAAACAATCGCTGCTGCTTCTGGTTTGAAGATAGATACAACGGGCACTGTAAAGGCAAGAGACTGGCTACCTAGCGTTGGAAAAGAGCTTGATATGACGGTACCAGCAAAGACTGCTCCGTTGAATACTTTGCTTGGACCGGCACGCGGCACTCGCGGGGCGTACTTGTACACCGTAACTGAACGTACCCCAGCCGATTCAAGCCAGTTTAACAGCCAAACGATGCAGCAGACGAATCAGATCATTCAGAAGCGTCAGCAGCAGTTGTACAACGATTATTTGGCTAAACTGAAGAAGGAAGCGAAGATCGAGGACTTCCGCTATATGATGTATAGCGATTTCTAAATAGCATCTATTGCGATTTGAGAAGAGCGGATTGCAAGCAATCCGCTCTTTGTTAATCTGGCTTTTTGTGGCGAGAGTGTACACCAAAAGCAGGGCCAATACCGTAAGGTTCAGTCAGATTGATATCCCATTTTGTTTTGGCACCAGCAGCTCGATACTCCCAAGTCTCGGGATGGATAGGATAGCCGAGGGAATCGATATCACCAGGATGATCACTAAGATTTCCAGTAACCGAGAAATAGTCGCTCACTTTTACACGTCTATTAGCAAAGATATCGAAATCCAATCCTTGCGTTTCACTGGCAACATTTTGCCAAAACAGGTTATTGTTTAGAAACGTTTTCCCATGCCCCCCTTGCCAATATCCGACACATGGACAAACCCACTCTTTTCGCCATCCGTTTCCAATAATCAGATTGTTGTAGAATTCTGCTTGCGAGCTATCCGACCACTGCGCCACACCGCAGTTACCGTTTCGTAGGATGGCGTTGTTTGCTGCGATGAGCTTGGATTTCCCCGAAGCAATTAGTCCCCATCCCAAGTTGTCGTGAATGGTGCAATTCATCACATCCGCTTGGGCATCGCCAAACGTTCCTATCCCTTTCCAGTAATCGGAAACTGTCGTTCGTATTATTTCTGCCTGTGCGTCCCAAGTAATGCCGATACCTGCACCTCTTCCCTTTTCGATAGTAACATCGACAATTCTTGCTCGTGCACCGCGATACAAAGCAATACCATCC
>JAOTSC010000277.1 GCA_030247525.1 bacterium
ATCCAGAAGAGACCGGAAATACTTTATTCGAAAATGCTCTTTTAAAAGCAAGAACTTACTTTGAACTAACAAAGTTGCCAACGCTCTCAGATGATTCCGGTTTGTTTGTAGAAATATTAAATGGGGAGCCGGGGGTGCACTCTGCCCGGTTTGCTGGCAAATCGGTAACTTATACTGATAATCGAAGAAAACTTAAAGAAATAATTGAAGATAAAGTTGATCCAATAACAGCTTACTTTGCAACCGTCATCGCCATCGTTACACAGAAGGGGGAGTGGACCTTTGAAGGGCGATGTAATGGAACAATACTTCGAGAAGATCGCGGAACTAATGGCTTTGGTTATGATCCAATGTTCGTTCCCGAGGGGAGTCAACGGACTTTTGCTGAAATGACCAACGCAGAAAAGAATCTCATCTCTCATCGCAGCGTTGCTTTTAATTTGTTTATTAAAGCATTTACAGAAAAACAAATTGTCTTCTGAGAGCATTGTTATGAAACGAATCTATCTGGATCATGCGGCAACAACTCCGGTCCATCCTGATGTGATTTCGGCGATGACGGCCGCGCTTTCTACCCAATGGGGAAATCCAAGTTCACTCCACACCGAGGGGAGAACTGCCCGTAAAGCAAAGGAGCATGCGCGTGCGCAAGTCGCACAGCTCCTACAAGCGGATCTTAGCAATCTTTACTTTACAGCAAGTGGCTCGGAAGCTGATCAATGGGCAATCTTAGGTGTTGATGATTTATATAGTGAATCAAAGGGTCGTATTATAACCTCAACGATCGAGCACTCGGCGGTAAGGAATGCTGCCAAACGATTGGCTAATGCAGGTTGGGATGTGCAGTGGCTCGTGCCGGATCGATTTGGTTTTTATTCGGCTGACGAGCTACAAAAATTGATGAATTCTGAAACTAAATTAGTATCCCTAATGTATTGTAATAATGAAATTGGTTCTATTCAAGATATTTCAATACTTAGTAACGTTTCACATCAGCATGGCGCTTTGTTTCATACCGATGCTGTCCAAGCACTGGGAAAGCTTGATTCACCTTTGTCTTGGGATGTCGATTTGGTTTCGGTTGCTTCGCATAAAATTAATGGTCCGAAAGGGGTTGGCGCACTTTGGATTCGTCCTGGTTTAGAATTCCCCCCTTGGATTGCCGAAGCGAGTCAAGAGCGGGGGAAACATGCTGGAACCGAGGGAGTACCCGCGATAGTCGGATTTGGTGCTGCTTGTCAATTATGGTTTGATAATCAACAAATGTATCGTCACCAGCTAACATTGTTAAATGCTAAGTTTATGCAAGTGTTAAAAAGCTCTGGTTGTGAGTTTACGTTAGTATCACCTTCGGAAAAAGTAAATGTTTCGATTGTCAATATACGGTTCCATCGTTGCGAGGCGGAAGCGTTGTTGTTGGGATTTGATTTGGCGGGAGTTGCAGCATCAGCGGGATCCGCATGTGCCAGTGGTGCTCTTAAACCATCAGGTGTTCTTTTAGGGATTGGATACACTGAGCAGGAAGCCAACGAATGTGTCCGGTTTAGTTTTGGACCTTCGTTAACCATCGATGATGTGACTGAAGGAGCACAACGTATAGCTAGTGTCGTGCTTAAACACCAAGCGATAAACAAATAATTATATGAATCAAATAAATAATCAAAATGATCGTGATCAAGCCCTTCGGATACGGGATCGCTGGTGCAAGACAGTCCGGGCAAAATTGTCGGGAAGCACTGTGCTGGTTGCCATGTCCGGCGGTGTCGATAGCTCGGTAGCCGCATATCTGCTGGCAAACGCAGGTTTGCAAGTGATAGGAATACACTTCCGTCTCCAACCGGAAGGGGTACCTGCTACCGCCAAAGGTTGTTGCCATACCGGAAGCGCAAACGATGTGACAGCGGTATGCGATACTATTGGTGCTACATCACAAGTCTGGAATTTATCGAATGTATTTGATGAGGAAGTAATAAAATACTTTGAACATAGTTATCTAACTGGTGAAACACCAAATCCTTGTGTAGAGTGTAATCGTACATTAAAGTGGGGTGTCCTTTGGGAGCGACGAAATCTCTTAGGAATTGATTTTATATCCACTGGCCATTACGCAAGAAAAATAAATTTATTAAATAAAAGTTGGTTCGGTCGTGCTATCGATAAATCGAAAGACCAAGCGTATGCATTGTGGCCCGTTCCTGAAGAGCGAAGAGAGTATACACTACTTCCATTAGGGGTATTCCACA
>JAOTSC010000278.1 GCA_030247525.1 bacterium
GTTCTGGAATGAACCGGAAATTGCCCGTAAAACCCTGCAAGAATTAACCGCAGTAAAACGATGGGTCACCGACTATCAGACGCTCGCGAAGGGCGTGGAAGATGTCGTCACGTTACTGGAACTTGCCCTCGAGGTCGAAGACGAATCGAGTATCGAGGAAGCCAAGCGCGAATTGGAAACCCTCACGAATGCCGCGGAAGACCTCGAACTACGGAAGATGCTTGGCGGTCCCGACGATAGTAAGAATTGTATCGTCACAATTAAGCCGGGAGCGGGTGGCACCGAGTCGATGGATTGGGCGGGAATGCTGATGCGGATGTTCGTCCGCTGGCTCGAACGCCGGAAATTCGACTACGATATCATCGATTTACAACCGGGTGAACAAGCTGGCATCAAAGAAGCAGCCATTGAAGTCTCCGGTGAATTCGCTTATGGGTATTGTAAAGCGGAAATCGGCGTTCATCGGTTGGTTCGGATCAGTCCGTTTGACGCGAATGCCCGCCGCCACACCAGTTTTGCCGCGGTGTTTGTCTATCCCGAAGTGGAAGACGTGGGCGAGACGGTAATTAATCCGGTTGAGTTAAAAATCGACGTCTACCGCGCCAGTGGCGCCGGGGGGCAGCACGTCAACCGTACCGAGTCGGCAGTTCGCATTACCCATCTTCCCACCAATATCGTTGTTACTTGCCAAGCGGAACGCTCGCAGCATAAGAACAAAGAACAGGCGATGAAGTACCTCGCCGCGAAATTGGCGTTGCGACGACGTGAAGAGGAAGAGAAAAAAACAGCGATCATCGAATCGCAAAAATCCGACATCGCTTGGGGCAGCCAGATTCGCAGTTACGTCTTCGCGCCATATACGATGGTGAAAGACCTTCGCACCGGAGTGGAAACAGGAAATGTCGCGGCAGTCATGGATGGCGATCTCGATCCCTTTGTCCACGCGTTTTTAATGGGGAAGAAACGGGTGAAGGGACAGAAGGATGACGACGAATGAGTGTCGGATTCTCTCCGAAATCCAACGGTGAATCCGGTTTTGTAACCCGACCCTACGAGCCGTTACCCGGATTGCATTGTCGTCCGACTTATGCGGAAATCGACCTTGCCGCACTGCGCAGTAATTTGCAGTTGGTGAGAAAATTCGCGCCGAATACGCAGATCATGGCGTCAATCAAAGCGCAAGCGTATGGACACGGGTTATTGCGAGTTGCAGAATTTCTTGCCGAAGAAGGAGTCGATGCGTTTGGCGTCGGTTTTCTTGAAGAAGGGGTTTGGCTCCGCGAAGCGGGGATCGACCAGCCTGTTTTGGTGTTAGGTGGAATTGCCAACGACCAACTTGAACACTATCTCGAATACGATTTAACTCTGGCGTGTGCATCGCCCGCCGTTGCCCGGAATATCTCGGCGGCAGCGAAGAAAACCGGTAAGCGGGCGAAAGTTCATTTGAAAATCGATACTGGTATGCGCCGATTAGGGGTGTATTTCGACCGAGCGAAAGAGTTCGCTGAGACGGTCACAAAATTGCCCGGTATCGAAATCGAAGGGCTCTTTTCCCACTTCGCTACTTCGGATATTCGTAACGATGGCTTCGCCCAAATTCAATTGGAACGCTTTTCTTACGTATTATCGGAGTGGAAACGGTCGGGGATTGAACCGCGCTTTGTCCACATGGCGAATAGCGGGGGAATTCTAAATTATCCCGCTTCCCATTTCAATTTGGTTCGTCCCGGTTTATTATTATATGGATATCGTCCGTCGCCGGAACCGGATGAGCGGCTAACCGAGTTGCAACCGGTGATGTCGCTGCGGAGTGAAGTGTTGTTTGTGAAAGGCGTTCGTGCCGGGGAAGGCGTCAGCTATGGACTAACCTACCGGACGCCGCACGACACTTGGCTCGCAACGATCCCGGTCGGTTATGGCGATGGGTACAACCGAGCGCTCTCGAACCGGGCGAGTGTCTTGATCGAGGGAAAACGCTATCCAGTCGTCGGCCGGATTTGCATGGATCAATTGATGGTCGATTTGGGCAAAGACCGGATCGAAACGGGAACGCCGGTAACGCTATTCGGTAAGGAGCGTCGTGCCAGCGCAGCAGCCCCGAATCCTGCCACTGAGGCGATTGCCGAAGTACCTGCGGAACAAAGAATCGAAGCGTGGGAATTGTGCCGGATGCTCGACACCATCCCCTACGAATTGACCTGCTGGGTCAGTGAACGTGTTCCAAGAG
>JAOTSC010000279.1 GCA_030247525.1 bacterium
AGAACTAACTCCGTTGCTCTCCATTCGTACGAAATAGATACCTGCCGATTGGTTGGCAGGTTTCCACATCACGTGATGGGAACCTGCTACGTACTTGCCATCGGCTAAAGTAGCAATTTCACGACCGGCGACATCGAACACTTTCACGATCGCGTTTCCATTGGTGGGCATCGCAAACTGGATTCTCACTTCTGGATTGAATGGATTCGGATAAGCGCTCAATTTATACTCACCGGGCAATGTCGTGGTCGGATTTTCCGGCGTGCTGACATTATAAAGATGCTGTACGTGAAGCGGCGGATAATCCGGATACAGCAATAGCGAATCGCGGCGGATTTGGTTCGGTGAAACCGACATCACACGAACTGGGTTTAATGTCCAGTCCGCGGATAACGCTTCCTCAAACCATGCCGAACCGCCTGACATATCGTCGATATAACTCACAAACAACGAATCTGTGATGACTTCTTGGACCGACGGCCAAATCTCATTATGAGCTTGGCCAGCGGGTAGACTGTCGCCAGCAGTATTGGTTAAGTTTGTTGGGTGATACCAGCTCATACCATTGTTTGCGGAAACAGTAGCGTACACATCACCACATGGCCAGCCGTTCATACTCATATCACCGTAGTCGTAACGGGTGAACACGACATACAAATCGCCATTGGTTGCGACACCAATTGAGGGTCGATCAATTGTAGAGCGCCACGCTTGAGTTTGTGGAGCATTCCACCAACCATCAGCAACAATTGTGCATGTATCGGGATTCGCTTCCGACCAATGCCACATAAAGCTTGCGGAGCCGGTTAAACCATACACCGGTGGTCCAGCTGTAGTATCGGCAGTGCCATCTTCCCAGAGTCCACGAGTAACAAACACGACGTGTAACTGGTTATTATTGTCGTAAACCAGAGCCGCATCGTTAAAGAATCGAAATGTATCGCCCGCCGCTAAAGTCGTATCGCCGAACAGTGCGAAATGATTCGCTTGCCATCCTCGAAAACGGGTAACATTCAATGCATTAGCAAAGTTCCAAGCGTTCCCGCCATCATTGGAACGAGCAATTTTCAAATCGTTGTTGATTTGCAATGCGAGATAGCCTGCCCATCCTGCCGGGTTCTCATATCCGTTCGGTACATTTGTCTCCGGCCAAGCGACAGCGATGTTATCGGTAGTCCGCGATGTCTGGGTAGCATAGCTGATGCCATAGGTATTGAACCCAGGTACGAATGCACTTGCGGTTTCCAATTCCGTATTCGTTCGGGAATAGTAAATCCGCGAATACGGATAAATGCCTCCCACATCACGTTCACGGGCAAACACATGTGCCATGTTATGCCGGTTGATCGACATAGTTGGCCAGAGAATTGAATCAATTGGTGGATTCACACAAGCCGGTGTCGCGACATCGATAAGAGCATTGGCATAGGCTTCTAAATCGATACCCGTTACACAAGTATACCCAAAACTGGTTCCGGGGCGATGGGCAGTGACTACTGCACGACCATCGCGTCGTACATCGCTGCAATTAAAGCCTGCTCCTACGCCAGTGAAGACCGGGGTTCCGGTTGAGCTTGACCAAGCACCACTAGGATTGCGATAATTGTAGGATACAACCCGGTCTCCGCCACCTGTTAGACGGGCATTCATCCATGATACGTGCAAGTATCCGGCTGAATCACGGGCGATATACTTGTTGGCGGAACCATAGCTAAAGAAATCGCTATAAGTAGTTCCGATTTGCCATACCTGATCGGTCTCGTCGGTCGCAGGAGTAACTACAGGTGCCGACGTTTCAGCCGAAGAAGCTGGTTCAAGCTTGACCGGCGTAGCCGGTGTTGCTGGAGAAAGTTTCAATGATTGTGGAGCGCCAATTGCTACCATTGCAAGAAACGCCATAACAACCAGAACGAATAACATGCGGTTCATTGTTGCCTCCTTTTGAGTCTAAGCAAACCGTGCAAGAGATTGATGAGTATAAGGTAGGGTAACAAACAGACCGAATCAATGATTCTTACCATCATACCCAAAAAAAAGTACGTGAGCTTAAGATCAGATGAAACTAAGAGGTTGTGAGTTTTGAGAATTCCACGTAACTTGCATCACAACCAAGAAATCGAATTGACGCGGCACGAGACTGTGCAACACTTTGGAGTAGAAATGATCTGGTTAACCGAGTATTTGACTTTTCATACTGCAAAGCATCGCGAGTATATCT
>JAOTSC010000280.1 GCA_030247525.1 bacterium
ATTCGCACGAAATAGGTTCCCGATGAAAGTTTCTTCCCATCGAAGGTCACCCGATTACTTCCAGTTTGTTGCTTTTGATTTACAAGCGTTGCGACCTCTCGGCCCGTGATATCGAATAGTCTTACGTCAACATTCCCCGGTTTCGGAAGTGAGTAGGAAATCGTGGTGGAGGAGTTAAATGGATTAGGGTAGTTTTGGTGAAGGGTGAAAGCTGTCGGTATCGAAGTTGGCTCAATGGTAACCGAAGTCGTATCGAACCGGAGTTTGGCGATGAAACAATCCGACCAAATGTTAAACGAAGTGTCGAACGCTCCGGATGTCCTAGGGAAATTGTTGTAGTACCCTGCACTCTGGTAAGTATCGCCAAATAAAATGACCGCACCACTCGAATCTCTGATGATGTCGCCACGCGGTTGATCGCTGCCGCCGCCACCCAAGTAGGTGCTGTATAACAGTCGCGATCCAGTGGAATCTAAGTAACTAAGAAAACAGTCATCGAACCCTCCATTAAAGGAGAAATTGAAAGCATTGGAAGTCGTTGGAAAATCACTACTTGCTGTACTACCAAATACAAGTGCTCCACCATTGCCGTCATTTGTGATTTGATAACAGGATGAACCTGCACCAATATGATTTGGTGTTCCACCAATGAAGGTGCTATAAATAAGTTGCGAACCGGTATTGTCCAATCTTGTGACAAAACCGTCGTCAACTTCGTCAACCTTTGACGTATCGAATGCATTGGCTGTTGTCGGATAATTTGCGCTAAAGGTGCGCCCACCGACGATAACGCCACCCCGATTATCGCTTGTTAACGAACTTTCGTAATCTTCATCATGTCCGCCAAGATAGGAGGAATAGATCAATCGCGATTCGCTGAGACGAAACTTCAACACGAAACAATCGCCGATGTTACCAGTACCATGACCGTTGTAGGTCGTATCGAAGGCATTCGGCGTTACCGGAAAGTCGCTGCTGTTCGTCGTTCCGGTAATCACGAAGTCGCCGTTCGCTTCGCGGATGAAATCGCTACAATAGTCGTTACGGGAACCGCCGAAAAACGTACTGTACAGCAATTGCGTCCCGTTACCATTCAATTGGGCGAAAAACCCGTCGTTAGTGCCACCGTTAAAAGTCGGATCGTATGCGTTGGGGGTTGACGGGAAGTCCGAGTTAGCGGATCCAATCACGAAACAACCTCCTGCCCCATCGGAGATTAATTGGGGACATCCGCTGATATGATGTCCCCCTAAGTAGGTGCCGAAGAGAAGTGCCGAACCAGAGTTATCCAATTTGGCTATAAAGTACTCGTCGGGACCACCGTTGTAAGTGCGGCTGTAGACCCCGGTAGTGGTGGGAAAGTTTGCGCTATTCGTTTGTCCCGAAACAATCAGACCGAAGCTACCATCAGTGATAATCGCACCGTAACATTCGTCGCCGAAACCGCCTAAATATGTACTGAAAATTAGTTGCGATCCGTTGTTGTTTAACTGAGTGACAAAAATATCGAAACCGCCGCTGATCGATGGGTCGTAACACCCGGCGGTGATTGGGAAGTCAAATGATTCGGTGTTTCCAATCAGGTAGACTCCACCCTGTCCGTCGCTGGCAATGCCATACGCGTAATCGTTCTCGCTACCCCCTAAAGCGGTACTGTAGATGAGGGGATCAATGCGTAAGGAATGGTCGGGATTGTAACCGTTTGGGAGTGTGATTCCGAATATGTTTTTGTCGGTGAGTTGGAATGCTGCTTCGATTTCATTACGAGTACCATTCGCTGACACTTGATACACACTTGGCAGCGCCGTTCGCAATTCTCCCAATGATGTTGGAAGGAGAAGTTCGGGGACAGGGAGCCGGGAACAGGGGACAGTGGCTCGGGATTCGGGACTCGGGGTTCGAGAAGTAGTTCCTCCAGTGGTTCGTGAATCGCGAAGCAGGTCACGAACAATCTCTGCGGGCGTGCGCGGCACGCCCCTACTGTTCCCTGTCTCCGGTTCCCTGTTCCCGTTAACCAAATGGGATTGCTTCGTCGCTGCGCTGCCTCGCAATGACAATCCAGTTTCTTGAGCCCCGAACCCCGAAATCCGATCCCCCTCTAACCCCTTCACAGACATTCGAACTTGACTGGGATCGAAAC
>JAOTSC010000281.1 GCA_030247525.1 bacterium
ATGGTAGACTTACTCGACCAGTTCAATGTCGACTCAGTCACCCGCTACTCGGTGGCGGATTGGGGTCGCGACGACGATTCAGTTATGATGGTGGCGGGGTATCCCGACGCCGTTTCAACCCCGCAAGAATAGGAGGGAGGAGCAATGAGTTACGCGAACATCATTGACGAACTGCTCGCCCGGGAATTCGGCGCGTTGGTTCTGCGTGATTTAGTCGGAAAGAATACGATTAAAGGAGTGATTTATTCATCGTTAGTTGCTTGGGTTTTAATCGGCGGGTGGTACGGTTATGAGATGTACAAAAAAATGACCGAGGGCTCCGACGATAATGCACAAGTGATTTATATTGATCCGACAAAATTGGCGTTGCCACCGATTGTCGATCAACCAAAGGTCGAACAAGTCAAGATTATCGCTCCAACGAATGCCCCGATTGTGGCAGTAAAAGCGAAAGCTGTTGAAGATTCGAAGGTTGCCGACACGGTACAAGTGATGGAAATCAAGAAAATCGTCGAAGATATTGAATCTGGTAAAACAACGGTAGGCGCAAATCAAGGGCAAGGGGATGTCGTTATCGCTCCACCGGTGGACGATGAATACATTCCAAAAGCCGATGAATTTGTTCCGGTAGAAAAACAACCGGAGATTATCTCGGCACCTCCGCCTGAATACCCGGAAATGGCGCGGACTGCAGGTCTTGCTGGAACTGTGATCGTACAATTCCTTGTCAACAAAAAAGGCGAAATCACGAAAGTGAAAGTGTTGAAAGCGAGTCCTCCCGGTCTCGGTTTTGAAGACAAGGCGATGGAAGCGGTGAAGAAGTGGAAGATGAAGCCGGCGATCAACAATGGGCAACCAGTTGCGATCTGGGTTACCCAACCGATTCGATTCAAACTGAAGTAGTTTATCGGTAGGAAAGACACTCCTGTCAGTCCACACCCAAGTTGAAGTTGTTCAACCCGAAGTTTGAGGTTAGCCAATTTTGGCTGACATGAAAAGCACGGAGTATCTTACAAAGAGCGCACTTCACGGTGCGCTTTTTTGATTTTGCCTTAGAAATCTGCGCTTAATGTAACAAGAGAATAATTATAAAGTATACGAGCCTTGAGAATATTGATATGCTATGTAATAGAATCTCCGACTTGACTTGCCTGCATTCTACAACTAACTTACGCCTTGCGAAAGCGGCGCTCTTAGCTCAATTGGATAGAGCATCTGACTACGAATCAGAAGGTTGGGGGTTCAAATCCCTCAGGGCGCGCAATCGAGGTATGGGCGTATCGAATACGCCCATTTTTTGTTTCCTTCCCTCTACAATCCATTATTATCAATGATCATAGACTGTTTCGATGTTAATCATCAATATCTCTCGTTTCACGAATGAGAGGATCTATCCGATCAATGGGATTCCTATTCATAAGTTAGATTACACCCTGTGGAAACCTGAGGTGGTTGTTTACAAATCTGGAAAAATTTTAAGAAATGTGCAAATGACTCCCGTTTATCTTGGATTTCCATTATCTTACTTTGCGAGTTCCGGTGAAAGGGGAAGCGAGACAATGAGACGTTTTAAGAGTTATGCCGTATACATCGGGTTGTTTGTGCTCTATATGCATGCGAGTGCGTTACCACTGGAGATGGGAACCGGAATCCCCGATCCAAATGCCATCCAGATCGGTGTATCACAACACGCTGTCGGACATTACACCGTACGATACACCTCTCCACAGGTACTACAAACGCAACTTGAGATCAATGGACAAAGCTGGATACTACCTGAGCTGTCGGGTGAAGCGCGGTTATGGAGAATTGGCGCACCGGCACTTCCTTCAGTGAATCGCACATTTCGGATTAAAAATTCTGGTGGTGTCTCGGTAAAACTAATTTCCACCAAGTATCACGACATCAGTAATATCTCAATCGTACCCGAGCAGTCGCTCTCCTCTACCAATGCTGATGACTTCATTTTACCCAATGCGATTTACTCCCGGAATGAGTGGTATCCCAGCGAGCTGTACACCATTTCGGAACCTTCAATACTTCGCGACGCTCGAATCATGTTGGTTGGTGCACATCCAATCCAGTATAACCCTGTTACCAGAACTCTTCGCATTTATGATGAAAT
>JAOTSC010000282.1 GCA_030247525.1 bacterium
ATACCAAATGTGTACTCACCGGGTGATAGATTCGCCGTCCCATTCGGTTTCAAATTTGATATCTGGTTGTTGACGAAAACCATTCCAGTTTCGACATTTGCGATAATTTTCACTGCTGGTGGAATGTTAATCCTTTGATAAACCCGATATCCGACATAAGAAGCCAGAACCAAAATCGCTATCAATAGAATATTTCGGATTCCACCAATCTGCTTTTGCCGCTTAGCGTTACGGCGGGCACGCCCCTTCTGACGTTTGATGCGAAGCTCGTCCTCTAATACCCACTTCTTGATACCATAACGATCGACATAATGGATATACTCCGGGTGATGAGAATAGAATTCGTCTTCTACTTCATCCCGGATATGTTGAATTTGTTGCAGACGAGTTCGGTCAGGTTTTACGATATCAGTAAACTGAATATCTTCCGCTGATTTGCCTTCTTTGTTGGCATTCTCGAGATCGGAGCGTATTCTTTTACGGTAGCGTTCCCGTTCGTCTTGGGAAAGCGGCATGGTTCCTCAAATCAAACGTTGCAAAATAACTGCTAAGTTACGGATCACCAAATCATTCCGCTCGAATGGTCAGGAATTCTTGCGGCCAACTCGAAATGGATTTCCGGATTTCCTCTACCGTTACGTTATCATAGCGATTCGCACCGGGAAAGAGAGTCGGTAATGACATTCCATTTAAGGCAGCCAGTCCCTACCGAAACGCCCGATATTGGCGTCCAGCTTCGCGCATTCGGTTCCGACCGGCAATCGAATGTTGTGTGCGGGTGATTTCCGAATCCGGTAAAGTGGCGATCAGAAAATTACGATACACATTTTTCATCTCAATCGCCGCACTATCCAAAAGCTCTTTTTTCGTTCCAATTGTCATCGAAATCATCACACCATCGCTTGCTAATGCTGCCGATGCACCAACATTATACGCCCAGCCCTTGGTTTCACGCAAGACCTGTTGTACCCGGTTCGATAAAAGGGTGCCAGCAACAGCTACCGCTTCGTCCGACAAATTGTCACTAACCGGCTTGTGGCTAACCACGATCAAGTATGACTGCGACTTCCCAGCTTTCACTGTGACTTCACCACTCGAGGTTACGATCTTTCGTTCCGATTTCAGCACCGACTCGCCTTTCGATAACAAGGAAAGTGCAGGCATCACAGCCGATATCATCTGTTCCGGGGTATCAGGACCATCGAGAGTAACAATGAGGTTCGCTCCACTCCAGTAAGTACTGGAAAATGCTTTGACAGTGGAAATATCTATTCCCTGTAAGGATGCTGGAGTTCCATAAGGAGAAGGTTGAACCTCGCCGCTGTACAGTTTCTTTTCAAGCTCGATTTGGGCAAGAGCACGGGCAGTACCCGATTCACGACCAGCACGCCCAAGTGCTGCTTTCTTTGCCTGTTCAAACCTACTCTCATCCCAACGGGGCGCTTGTATAGCTGATACGATAAGCGACAGGGATGGGTTTAGATTCGCGACCGGCACATCAAACCGGATGAAACTAAATTCGGAGGTTGTGTAGTAATTATCGTATGGAATGTTGGGATCGTCGGCAGTTTTCCATTCCAAGCCTAAGGCGGCTAAAGTGTCTTGCCATTTGTCGGTTGAATAGTTCGCTGAGCCGGACTCCAACAATGTATGGGCTAACTCGGCGATTCCATGCATCGCTTGCGGTTCGCGCAAGCTACGGTTGGCAAACAATAAGTGACCGCCAACGATACTGTTTCCGGGAGACTGTCGGGCGACAATTCTGACACCGTTGGCAAGCATTGTATCCTTTAAAGCAATCTTCGAATCATTGAGAGCTGCTTCCATCTTGAGCGGCGTCTCGATGAATAGCATCATAGGCGCAGCGACCGTTGTAGTAAAGGTTTTCTTCACATCGGACGCAGTTAGTTTCTCACGCTCAGTCTCGATTCGCCGCCAAACTTCTTCCGGCGCTATCGCGATTTTCTGTGCGCGAAAGAGTCCCCAATATTGCAATTGTTCCGAAGACTTCTGTTCTTCTTTCTTTGCGCGGAGTTGGGCTAGTTTCAAAGCATTAATCGTCAAACCGGTCTTTTGCCATTTGTCGAACGCTTGAGTGATAGCATTGCGTAGAGC
>JAOTSC010000283.1 GCA_030247525.1 bacterium
AACGAGGGGCGATCCGATGAACGTTGCGAACCGACCATCACAATCGGAACCGGGGAATTCTGCACCATGAACGAGAGAATCGCTGCGGTGTGGTGCATCGTATCGGTACCGTGACCGATCACAATTCCTTGAATCCCTTTTTCAATTTCCTTACCGATAGCTTCTGCGGTACCCTTCCACTGGTCGGGTCCCATGTTCTCACTGAACACGCCGTACAATTTTTCGGTATTGAGATTGCAGATATCCGCCAGCTCCGGCACAGAACCGTACAATTCGCCGGGAGTAAATGCCGGAATCACCGCACCAGTACGGTAATCGAGCCGGGAAGCAATCGTACCGCCCGTTCCCAGAAGTTTTACATTCTGTTTTTTCGGATCGAACGGAAACGCCTTTTCGGGAATTTTATAAATCGCTTCTTTACGCCCAGCGATTGTGACGCCCTCAATTGTTGCCGCGGCGATACCGATATTGTAACCGCTCCGCAGTTTCAATACGATATGATAAGGATCAGCAGTTTCAGAACGCGGCAGGATAACCCCGGTAAACGTCCCCTTCGAAGTTTGCATGTCGACATCGCACCAAACCATCGCTTGGAACTTCTGCAAGGCAGCAAGCGCTTCACCGCGATATCCTTTGTAATCATCGGACATAATAGATCACCCTTCCAACCGCGTTTGCAGCATATTTTCGACTTCCGCGCCGGCGACTTTACCCCTCAACTTCTTCATTAATAGATGCATTGCGGTGCGCACTACTTGCTCGCGGGTTGGGATATTCTTCTTGGAAACGTCTTCGATAATCTGAGCGATGAACGCTTGTACTCCTTGGCTCGGGGGAATTGGTGCGGTGAGGAATTGATCGACCACACCGTTTCGCGCCAATAGCTCCATTGCCGGCAGTACCCCTTCCCGTGTAATCTTGCCGTCTCGAAGTGCCGTGAGAATCGTTGTCATAGAATCGACATTGATTGCATTCACCGGCAGCATTTTTCGTTTCAGTCGTTTCGGATATTGGATGAAAGCCATTGCAACAAGTACCGGATCGAGCTTCCACTCTTTCGCAGCGGTCTCGAATAGCGTAACGAATGGCGAAATCGCTAACGGACGAATCGTGTCTTGGGGAATCCCAAGCGTGTGATACCAAGCTTCATGTGTCCAGTAATACTTTGGCATGCCCTTACGAATTTGATCCAACCGCTCCTGCATGATTCGCTTTGGCGGCAAATCGGTATCGGGGTACATCCGGTCAGGACCGGGAAGAATGCGTTCAAATCCATTCGTACCGTCGCGGAGCGCTTGCCGGGTTTCCGATGGAATTCCGATAGTTGCCTCTTTTGCTCGAATGGTGATTTCTTTCGCGCCGGTATCCGCATCGATCAGATCGCCCCACACCAGGACGACGGTATCCTCGTCGCTGGCTCCGGTGGCTTTCTTCACCGCTTGCCAATCGGCGGTCGATAGAGTTTCGCTCGGACTATCGGAATGGACGATGTTCGGCAGCGTCGTCAAACAGGCGATGACCCGCACGCGATCCGATATCTCACGGGAGAAGTACGTATCGGTTTGGGTTTGCCAGCGCAACAATCCCTTAAACTTCGTTAGTACGACGCACTTAACCAGTTTCCCTTCGGAAATTGCCCGCCGAATCGGTTCAAACCGGGTTTTGCGAAGCAACCGCGTTACATCTTCCGTTTTCGCTTGGAAGGTTTCAGGGGTAACGCCGCGATGATGCAACTCTTTTCGTAACCGCAGCAAGTTCCACTGCCGCATCGCTTCGTTATAAGTAAGCAATGGAATCCGGGGAATCCGAGGCACCCCTTTGATTTCAATCCGGGTTCCACCGGTAACGCTGACATTTACATCTTGTCGCCCGGCGCCGATGCCGGTGCGCACTTTTCCGGTACTGCGAACCAACCGCCGGAGGATCTCGCCTACTTCCGCGACTTCGGTGGGAGTCTTCATTTCCGGTCCGGTTACCGATTCGATCAGCGGCATTCCTAACCGGTCGGTAACGTAGACTCGACGATGTCCGACATCGCTCACTTCACGGCACGCATCCTCTTCT
>JAOTSC010000284.1 GCA_030247525.1 bacterium
GATTATTGCGCGCGCCATATTGGTATCGGAATACAGCGAAAGAAATTCGATATCATAACAGCGACGCGGTTCATCGGCTGCGATATTCTGCAAGGTTGGATGGCGGTTCAGAGCCGGCTGATTGAGAAACCAATTCATTGTGGTATCGGGATGCAGATTTACCCAGCCATGACTCGCGCCAGTAGTAGAATCGACTCGGTAGCTCCGCATTTGAGCGCCGAAGAGATCGACGAGGTCGGTGTCGTGGATGTAGTGGGGTTCAAGTACCCCGGATGACTGATATAGCGGCATCCACATCATATTGTAATGAAGTGAATTCGTAGTATCCCAAAAAACAACACCGGAATTACGTTTGTACTCGAAGTTCACATAATCCGAAACCGAATCGACCACACCACCAAACTCCCACATCATCGATACATTAGATCCCTGCTCTCGCTTGCGGCGCGCCAAATCAATGATCCCGCTTCCGCCGGCAGTTGCCCGCACCATGTATCCCGTGGGATCCAAATGGTTGTTGTTGTATTGCATCCCGGCAGCGCCCCCCATACTGCCGCCGATGATATACATATTATCGATATCGAAAGGATACCGACTCATAATCGAGTCCAACACGATATCAAGCTGTTGTTGAACTCGTTTGCTCCACCAATGGACGAAACCTCGTTCGGTGCTTGGTACACCTGAGATTGCTAAAGTCATCCAACCAAGGGTATCCGCTTTCTCTTCAAACACAGTGCCAGAAAACTCGGTGTAATTTGATCCGTAGGAATGACAACCAATGAGAATGGGTGGCGGGAAAAGCGGGCTGTAATCATCGTGAAGAGTCAAGTAGTACTCTTCAGCGATTCCCGTTGGTAACATTATCGTACCGGTAATTCTTTGAATCGCAGATGCGGTTGTAATGCAAAACACAGCGCCCAATATCAGCAGCATCCACTTGATTTTTTGCCGTAACATGATGCTCTCCTTATTGGGAAGATTCTACGATTCTTCACAATCGATGAATAACTAACAGCCGATAGCAGGTGGGTAGTCAGAGGAGACGGCTGGAATGTTCGCATGAAAATAGCGTCTTGCTTTCAGGAGAGCAAGCTAAAATAACGAAATGGAAAAATTGTCAGAACACCTGTAACAAACATATTATCAAATACATATATAATTTTATACTACTATTCTGCTGAAACTCGTCGACATCAACCAGTTAATCGTTGTTTATTCCAGATAACAAAAAAGGGCAAGGATACCTTGCCCTTTCTGGTTACCGTGTTAACCGAGATTACTTCGGTGTAATTGTAACAAAGGTTTTGTTCGCACCACGCTGAATCCGAAAGAGTATCGGTTCCGTCCGGTCACTCAACTGTTCCTGTAACTTGTTCCAATCAACCAGTGTTTCGACTTTCTTGCGGTCGACTTCGAGTACAACATCGCCGCGTTGCAGTACTCCGTCAGCTGGCGATTCAGCTTCTACCCGCAACACGACTATTCCTTCTTCGACATTCAAACGTAAACCACGTGCTCTTGTCGAACCAGCTTCCACGACATCGATACCCAACCAATTCTTCTCCCGCTCGCGATCTTTCACAGTACCATTTGCAGCAGCCAGATATTCACCGCGATCACCGAGAACGATTTCAAAGTCACGGAGTTTATCGTCCCTCCAAATCTTCATTTGCAGTTTGTCGCCGGGATTGTGGTCGGCAACATACAACCGGAATTGTGTCGGATCGGTAAACGATTTTCCTTCGATTTGTGTGATGATATCGCCGCCGCGCAACCCTGCTTTATCGGCTGGGGTATCCTCTTGCACGTTATCGATGAATATACCCGATACTGTTTTCGGCACTTTCAATGCAGCGCGTTTGTTGTCGTCGAAATTTGCAGGAACCAATCCAAGATAACCACGAGTAACTTTTCCTTTCGCCTGCAGTTGCGCCATTACCCGCTGTGCCATATTCGACGGAATCGCAAAGCCGATACCTTGACCCTGGGTATTGACCGCTGAGTTAATGCCGATGACTTCGCCGTGATGTTTAACAAC
>JAOTSC010000285.1 GCA_030247525.1 bacterium
CACTGGAGAAAGCGAATGTCAACGGCCGCGCGATGGCGCCAGGCCCTCCGCTCGGTTGCAGCGGCGCACGTATTCTAACGACACTGGTACATGAGATGTGCCGCCGTGATGTCCGCTACGGTGTTGCCACATTGTGTGTCGGCGTAGGACAAGGCGTCGCAACCATCATTGAAAAAGTGTAACAAATGTCCACCCGCGCCTGGATCCTCACTATTTGTACTGTAATCGTCTGGGGAATCACCCCGATTATCGAACGTAAAGTGATGCCCGGTTCCGATACGCTGGTCGTATTGACCTATCGGAACTGGGTGTCAGCGCTCGTACTGATCGCGATTTTGTTGGCGATGGGAAAAGCGCCCGCGTTGAAATTACTGACGGGAACCCAACTGGTAGGATTCGCGGCTTCGGCGTTGCTCGGCGGCACCCTCGGTCTCTTTCTCTTCTTTAACACCCTGAAAATTGCTCCGGCATCGAAAGTAGTTCCGCTCACAGCCAGCTTTCCGATGGTAACCTATATGCTTTCGGTGTGGCTGCTCGGCGAGCCGTTTACGCTGAAGGGACTCCTCGGCGTCGGCTTCATCATCCTCGGCGCGATTCTCTTGAGCTAAATTTTTTATCCTGTGTATATTTAAGTACTTACTGGTAGAAGTTCGAATTTTTCGTTTTGTAATTTGTATTTGGATGTTTTCTATCTAATTTATCCACATCGACAAACAAAAAAGAGAGCGTTATGAAAACAGCGGTTCGCATTCTCCTGTACACCGTTGCAGGAATCATCGTCTTGGTTACAGGCGTCTTAGGATATGTCCGGTTCGGTTTACCGAATGTCGGCGATGCGCCTAACTGGACGGCGAAAAGTTCGCCGGAAATTCTCGAACGTGGCGAATATCTAACCCACCATGTTGTCGGTTGCATCGATTGCCATTCTGAACGGGATTGGACGAAATTCTCCGGTCCGGTAATCGATGGCACTTGGGGAAAAGGCGGTGAGGTTTTCGATGCGAAGTATGGATTACCGGGGAGCTTCACCGCCAAAAATATTACTCCGTATCATCTACGGAGCTGGAGCGATGGTGAACTGTTCCGGACGATAACCAGTGGTGTATCGAAAGATGGCAGTCCGTTGTTCCCGATTATGCCCTATGACAACTTCAATCATTTAGATCCGGAAGATGTTAATGCTATTATTGCCTATGTTCGCACCTTACCAGCGATTGCCAACGATCCGCCGCCGTCGCAAGTGAAGTTTCCGATGAGTCTGATAGAACGATTGATTCCGATGAAGTACAATTCTCCGACCCGTCCGCCGGAGACAGACCGGGTGAGCTATGGTAAGTATCTTGCTACGGTTTCTTCTTGTGTGTTTTGCCATACCCCCATCGTAAAAGGTAAACCGAATGAACTCATGAAGTTTGGCGGGGGGATGGAGTTTCAGATGCCGAAAGGGGGAACGGTACGGGCAGCGAACATCTCACCGGACAACCTATCGGGAATCGGACTCTGGACCGAAGAACAGTTTCTGGCAAAATTCAAGCAATACCAGCACCGCGACTCGTTGGCAACCGTATTGCCCGGTGAATTCAACTCCATCATGCCGTGGAACGTATATGCCGGCATGAAAGAGGAAGACATCCGCGCCATTTGGAGTTACCTGCGGACAGTTCCGGCTGTGAATCACAAAGTCGAGAAGTTTACTCCCTAACCGGAATTTGTTAGAAATCGTAAAACATTGTACCATTGTCCTTTCAATTGAGGAAACACCATGTCAGAATTGTCGATCAAAACAATCTATTCGCATTGGATCAACGGCGCCGCAGTCGAGTGGAACGGCGAGACCATTCCGGTACACAATCCAGCAACCGGGGAATCGATTTCAACTGTTGCTCGCGGCACGGCACGCGATGTCGATGCTGCCGTGAAATCCGCTCGGTTGGCATTCGAGAATCCAAAATGGACGCGGCTTACCGGCGTTCAACGGGGTAAGCTGTTGCTTAAGTTTGCCCGGTTGATTGAAGAGAATTTGAAGCCGCTTTCTGTAC
>JAOTSC010000286.1 GCA_030247525.1 bacterium
CCCATAAAGCCTTCGATCCATTCCCGGATCATGTCCGATTGGGTCTGATGATAGCGCCGCTGCAGGTTGGGAATTACGCCTTCCCACTTCCCGGTTTGCTCCCAAAACCGTTTCCCGTCGCTATGGGCGAATCGGTAACGATACTTCTCAGTGCCAGTCCCATACAAAATCCACTGTTTTTGTTGTTTGGTCAGTTTCTCCCAGGGACCATCGATGGTGAAGCCGTGTACCTTCGCCATCTGTTCCATCATCGAGTTAAAAAGGGTATCGCCGGAAACGCTATTGGCAAGCGCCCCTTCCAACACCGAGAGCGAAGGATTGACCACCATCCGCTCTGGATCGATTTCCATTTTTGTACCGAGTCCCGAACAAGTTGGGCACGCGCCATAGGGGGAATTAAACGAGAACAGCCGCGGCACCGGTTCCTCGATGGAAATGCCACATTCGATACATGCGAACCGCTCGCTGAACATTTTCTCGACGTTTTTTTCATCGACGATAGTGAGTAGTCCCGAAGAGAGTTTGAGCGCAGTTTCCACCGAATCGATGATGCGCGAGCGGAGTTTTGGATCGACTTTCAACCGGTCGACGACAACTTCGATCGTATGCTTCTTCGTCTTTTGGAGCGGAATACTGTCTTCGATGCCATAGGTGATGCCGTCGACCCGGACGCGGACATATCCATCGCGTTTCACTTCGGCAAGCAGCTCTTTGTACTCCCCTTTGCGACCGCGGATCAGTGGTGCAAGCAACGTGATTTTACTGCCAACGGGATAGAAAAGGAGTTGATCAACGATCTGTTCGGCGGTTTGACGTTCAATGATTTTCCCGCATTGCGGACAATGGGGAATGCCGATCCGGGCAAAGAGGAGGCGGAGATAATCGTAAATCTCGGTAACGGTACCGACCGTCGAGCGGGGATTACTGCGACCGGTTTTTTGTTGAATCGCAATGGCGGGTGAGAGTCCCTCGATCCGGTCGACGTCGGGCTTTTCCATGAGTCCGAGAAATTGCCGGGCATACGCCGATAGCGATTCGACATAACGGCGCTGCCCCTCGGCATAAATCGTATCGAAGGCAAGCGACGATTTCCCGGAGCCGGAAAGCCCGGTTATCACGATCAGCTTGTTCCGTGGCAACTCAAGTGTAATGTTCTGCAGATTGTGTTCGCGGGCGCCTTCGATGCGGATAACGTCTTTCCCAGCCATTTTTCGGTACTCCCATCACACGGATTTTGTTACAACGGGAGAAGGTACTCTTTGGAAATAGTGTGAGCAATTTCCCGGTTTTCTCGGAAAGTAACTGCAAGAGAATACAGGATTTCCTCCGAAAGTTTCCTTTCTCTGAGGTCATTCTCAGAAGTTCATGCAGCAATAATTTCTGAGGATATTGAAAAGGGTAACAGTTATAAGAGATTTTCCACTTACCTTATGAAAGTGTGGAGAACCTGATATGCTTCGTCATTTATCGTTTCGATTCATCGGTTACGTTTTACTCCTCTGCTACGCTTTAGTATTTCCTCCTCGCGCAACAGCAGCCACCAAGCCGCAAACGATCCCCTCTCCATTCTTCTTCACCGAAAACAAGGGGCAATGGGATTCGCGCGTGCTCTACAAATGTCAAGCGAAGAATGGCATGACTTGGTTCCTCGAACGCGATGGAATTACTCTCCTTGTGAGCAGGGAACAGGGAACGGGGGACAGGGAACATGGGGAGCAATCCGTACGTCGGACATTCTTGTCCGACGACTATTCGAGTAGGGGCAGACCCTCTGGGTCGCCCAATGAAAACGACTTACCGGAAATGTTGCGCCGCCATCCGCAACAAAAATATCCGATGAAATCTCATGCACTGAAATTTCACTTCGTGAAAGGTGAAGGGTCAAAGGTCAAGGGTGAAGGGTCAAAGGTGAATGGTGAAAAGGAAGCTAAAGAAGATTCCGAGAACCTCGACCAGTCTTTTTCTACCCTACACCCTACACCTTATACCCTAAACCCTTCACCCGATTTCTTACACCCTTCACCTTACAC
>JAOTSC010000287.1 GCA_030247525.1 bacterium
ACGAATAGAACTGCCAGTTTATGAAACAGCGGTTCTCCGATAGTGCAAGCAGTATAAAACTGTGTGCTAAACACTTCATGGATTTATCTCAAATGTCGACTGCAACCGAAAATGCATTACCTTGCACTAATCGAACGAGATCAGGACAGCGCGTGTACTTTGATCTCTATGCAGGTTTGACATTTGAGGTAACCATGAAACGAATTCACACATTACTTGTATTGCTGATAGCAACACTCTTGTTTGGATCAGCAATTGCGCAAACGAATCAACCATCGCAGATTAACGGTATCGGTATCAGTTCCCATCCGATTACTTCGATGGCGATGACCAATGGAACACTGGCTTTATGGGGAAACCCAGCGGCATTAGGGATAACCGAAAGCTTCGGTTTTCTCGCAATGGTTCCATCCGACGACAAGGATTTTCTGAAGGATCGCGCATTCGCTGTTCGCGCCGGTCCGTTCGCATGGTCGGGTGAGTACATCAATGATGTACCGACCGGTGCGTTGAAACCTCGCATATATAATTGGGGTATGGGAGTTGAATTAGAAGATGGCGTTTATTTTGGCGCTCGGTATCGTTACTCGAAGAACATTCCCCAACAGAATTCATGGTCATTCGGTCTATTAGTCAGACCTTATTCATGGTTATCGGTTGGCGCTGTCGCCCGCGATGCTAATCAACCGCGCTACAACGATATCAAACAAAAAGCTGCATTCGACGCTGGATTTGGTTTCCGTCCCTTGGCACTGACCAGTTGGAAACATGGTCATCGAGTATCGGTCGGAGCAGATATTACGTGGTATGAATTGGATAGTCGCCTCCATCCAGTTGCCAGGAAATACGGTGACAAGATGGATCCCCGCTATCACATTGAAGTTGAACCGATCGATGGCGTGCAAATTCTTGCCCAATATGCAAGTGAGTATAAAGAAATGCGGGTTGGAATCGGCTTTGCTTCCCAGCATACCCGAATACATCACAGCACCCGTTCCGATGATAAAAAGACCCAAGGCGGCTTAAGCTATATACTGTATGAATCTGATGGCATGTTGTCATTGCCAGTTCAGTTTCAACCAAAACTTGTGAAAATGAAGATGCCGTCAGCATTCGACGACCAACAAGCGTCGTTTAGTTTCTTTGCCCAGCGAAACCCCGAACTGGAAAAATTCCTCGAAAAGATTCGCCGGTTAACCAAGGACAAGGATGTCAAAGGTCTTGTGTTGGAAGTAAATGAACTGAACATCGGCATGGCAAAATTGCAGGCAGTCACCCGTGAACTGCGTAAATTCAAAGCCGCTGGCAAGAAGATTTACATCTACACGAAGTCGCTTAACAATCGCGGGTATGCATTAGCATCGCTCGCCGATAAACTCTATATCCATCCAGAAGGCGATATTTTTTTGGTAGGATTTGCATCAGGTGGTCTTTTCCTAAAAGGTACCCTTGATAAGCTGGGCGTTGAAGTGGAAGTCGATAACAGCGGCCCCCACAAGACTGCCGGCAACATGTTGTCCGAATCGCACATGACTGCGGAAGACCGTGCCCAACGTGAATGGCTCTTTGGTGACCTCTACCGGCAATTCGCCGAGATGATTGCCCAGAATCGTGGTTGGTCGGTCGACGATGTGAAGAGAAAGATCGACGATGGTCCCTATCTCGCATCAGGCGCAAAAGAAGCGAATTTAGTCGACGGTACCCTGTATGCCGACGAAGTCGAAAAGACCTTTAAAGACTTGTATGGTAACAAGAAGATTAAGATTCAGAGTGCGTCTTCGTACTTCATGGAACCGGAAATTGATCCCCGTTGGGATCGCCCGATGGAGCCGAAAATTGCTGTCGTGTATGCCGTTGGTGAAATAAAAACCGGCAGATCGAGTAGTGGAATTTTTGGTGGTCGCACGATGGGCAGCGAAACGATGGTGAAAGCGATTCGTGCCGCACGCAAGAACAAGCACGTCAAAGCAATAGTATTACGT
>JAOTSC010000288.1 GCA_030247525.1 bacterium
GTAACTGTGCTGTATCGTCCTGCCGAAACCGTTACACCAGCCATTCCCGGTCGTGCTGGTATTGAATCGTAAACAACACCAGCGATAGTACCAAACGCGACTCGGCGGAAAGTACCTTCATCGGCGCCGATATCATACATCCCGGTGGGTATTCTCGCGTCACCATCGACGTCGAACAATACCGATCCATTTGCCGGTGCACCACTTTCAATCGCGGTACTCATATCGCCACGAACATGGAGGTTGGTATCCGATACAAATGGCGGCATTTCTCCAAATGAGAATTGGTCGCGCGGTGTCCAAGTTGTATTTGCCATTAAATCCGCTGCAGTGTTAAGGTTAGTAGTTGAAAGCCGCGCCGCCCAACGGTTGTCTGCCGGATCTTCGCCAGTCCAGAACAAGTTGTAATCGCTGAATGCAAAGGTTGCGACATTTCCGATATAAAGTCCAACGTGATAAATCGTAGTTGTACCGCCGGTTCGAGTGTTCTGGAAAATGTTTCCCCACAGCGAATCTGAACCGGAACTACTCGAATTATACAAGCAATAGCTGCTTGATCCCGTTGTCGTACCAAAGATGTTGATCGTATTGAATTCTATTCGCAGGTTGCCATTGGCAAGCGTCTTGTACATACCGTAGCAGGTGCCGGTATTACCACCTCCAATTGCAATCATATTGCTGGAGATTAAGTGACCGGTTCCGTAGGGATACATACCATATTGCGTTCCGGTTGCAGAACCCTGCAATTGATCGATCCGGTTACCATGTATCCAGTGATTGTTGGAGCCGGTCGTGAGGTACATCCCGTAAATCGTCGAACTTGCACTGGCTGTTACATGATAGATATGGTTGTAGGCTATCGTCATGCCATTGGCATAGCCGGTGTATAGACCATAATAGTAGAAATCGCGAATGTCATTCTTCACGATGTAAGTGCTATCAACTAACTCCGTCGTGTTGCCATAAGCGTAAATACAATAGTAACCACCGATAATATCGTTGTTCTCGATTCGATTGGCGACAATCGGCAGTTCTGGTTGTGTGCCGGTGTTACCAACTTGGACAACGCGATTAGTTGAAGAAGTGGTTGGACCGAAATTCAACACACAGTTCTTTACGGTATTATGATCGGTGCTATCCGAGAAATGAATGATCGATGTGTTACCACTCGCGTTGTTTATCGTGATGTGCCGACCATCGGGATCACCCGGCCAACTACCATCAATTGTGACATTCGATGCGCCGCGGAAGCGGAAGGCCGCCGTAACGCCATTTGCTGCGGTCTTGTTGATGACCACATTTGCTCCCGAGTCGGCACGGAACACTACTGGTCGGTTAGCATCGAGATAACAGTTAATACTGGAACTGTTTTCGTCGTAAGTGCCGGCACGGATCAAGAAGGTGACGCCACCGTTACCAACTCCGATACTATTCACTGCAGTAATCGCCTGATCAATCGATGTATAATTTGAACCGGTCGCACCAATCGTTTGAACACCAGTCAACAAGGTAGCAATGAAGTAAGTATGCGTAACTGGCGGTGGAATCGTACCCGGAGGGTTAGAACCAGACCCATTGTAAGGATGGGTTACATTGTTCCCGCCATCGTCCTGCGCAGCGAGATAATAATTAACCACCGATCCCAACGGGTAGCCGGGAATCGTAAACGTGTATAACGAATCCTGCACTGAGGTTGGGTTAACAAGCACCCAAGTGGTATCACTATTGAGCTTGTGATACACACGCGGTGCATTCGCACCGGTCGAAATACCTACGTTGTCGGCGATGTACGCTTGTAGCGTGCGCGGAGCCGGTGATTCGGTTGTTCCTAACGGTTCGTGTGTGATTCGAGGACGGATTAAATCGGTTCCGGTTACGAAATTCCCTTCGTCACATCCGATATCAGGAGTTATCTCGTTTCGCACTTCACTATCGAAG
>JAOTSC010000289.1 GCA_030247525.1 bacterium
AAATCGAAATCGATACGGTGAAAATCGACTTTACCGATATTCATCGGCGGATTCGACGAATCAGCGATTTACCCGGCGATGAATTTGCCGTAGCGATTCATCCGAAAGGGGACAAGTTCTATTTCAATGCCGATGTTAAAGAGAAGAGCGACCTCTATTCGCTTAACCGTTTTGGCGACGATTTGAAGGCGATTACCGAAGGCGGCGCAAACCCGCAATCGATTACGATGGATAAGGAAGGGAAAACCTTCTACTTCCTCAAAAATGGCGCACCGGCATCGGTCGGCAGCGATGGTGGTAAAAGTGAGGGCACGAGTTTTAACGCCCAATTAAAAATCGATTTACCAGCGGAACGGTTGCAAGTAATCGACGAGGGGTGGCGTTTTCTTGGCGCGAAATTTTACGATCCGAAGATGCATGGCGCGGATTGGAATCGACTTCGGTCTAAGTACCGCAACTATGCGCAGAAAGTTCACCACGACCGTGATTTCGAGGATGTCTGCGAATCGATGGTCGGAGAATTAAATGCGAGTCACATGGGATACAATTCCCCCAATCGCGACCGCTTCGATAGAGTCGCAGCGACCGGGGAACTCGGCATAGAATTCGACCCCAGTTACTCCGATGATACCGGGCTGCGGGTAAAATCGGTCTTGCCGTATGGCCCATGCGATAAAGTAGCAGCAAGGGTGTTACCCGGCGACATTCTTTTGTCGATTGATGGGAGTGCCGTTTCCCGCACTGAGAATTTCGCCAAACCGTTGGAAGGAAAAGCAGGTGTCCCCACCCTGTTAACCATCCGCCGCGGCAACGAGACCAAAGAATTTTCGGTAACTCCGATTGAATGGTTCCCGCTCCGACAACTCGCGTATAAGCAGATGGAGCGGACAAACCGCGCAGTTGTCGATTCACTTACTAAAAAACGGGTCGGCTATATTCATATTCAAGGGATGGATCAAGGGAGTCTGGAACTGTTCGAGCGTGATTTGTATGCCGCTTGCAATGGTAGAGATGCGCTGATTATCGATGTGCGAAATAATGGCGGCGGTTCAACTGCGGACTTATTGCTCACGATTCTCACCCAGCCGCAACATGCCTATACGATTGGGAGAGGCGGCGATATCGGGTATCCGCAAGACCGCCTGCCGCTCTACCGATGGACAAAACCGGTCGCTGTTTTGTGCAACGAAGCGTCGTACTCGAATGCGGAAATTTTTAGCAGCGCAATCAAGACGATCAAACGCGGCGTAGTCGTGGGGAATCGTACGGCAGGCGGCGTGATTTCGACGAGTGGGTGGTCGACGGTGAATGGCGGTTATTTCCGGTTACCGTTACGCGGTTGGTATGTCTACGGCACGAAACAAAATCAGGAAAACAACGGATGTATGCCCGATTACTTGATTCCATTAACGCCGGGCGACCGCATCAAACGCAACGATCCACAATTGCATAAAGCGATATCGCTCATGCTCACTGCAGCGGCGAATACCCCCTCACCCACCGGAGAGTAATTTGGGTATTAGGTGATGGGTTATAGGTGATGAGAAAAGATGGTGAAGGGTGTAAGGCGTAAGGTGTAGGGCGGGGCGGACTTCCACGTTCGCCCTTTTTGTTTTTGGTTAGGTGGTTACGGGTTTCCAAACCCGTTCTGTTTGTATCGTAGGGGCGGCTGGCAGCCGCCCTTTTTCAGTAGGAACAGACCCCAGAAAAGTCTGTCCATGTCATTGCGAGCGTAGCGAAGCAATCTAACAGGGCTCACCGCAGGCAATCTCATTGCATCGTAGGGGCGGCTGGCAGCCGCCTCTGTCTGTCCTCGTTTTTGAGTACGGGCGAACCTCGTGTTCGCCCATTCGTTTTACAGGTCGGGAGACCTGTCGCTACCCTACACCTTTCACCTTACTCCTTTCACCATTTTTCGACCCTCT
>JAOTSC010000290.1 GCA_030247525.1 bacterium
AATTCGGTAGTATCACGAAAATTCACTCAAAGCAACAGCAACGATAGAATTTCAAAGATTGTTCACAGCACTACTTTTTCCATCCATTTTTTACTTATCTTGCTGAAAGAGGTCAACTTACATACACTGTCGTTTCGTCCGAACACCACCACCATCGGAATACATTTCTTCGCAACACAGACTGTTGAAGCAGATTATCATAGATGAATGGTCGCAAGATCGCGTTACAGGATTCTGATTCGGTTCGAGAAAACAAATGAAGCAATCGAAGTTAAAATTCTCTGATGTCTTGGCAGATCTCAAATTGGATTTTGAGGTAGAAACTGCCCATAGCTGGCTTGCTCACGCCAGATTTTTGAAAGAATCGTTAGATTCGATTGAAATCACCACTCAATTGTTACGACACATCAAGAGCAAACTCTCAGAGCAAACTAACATTCCGTTGAATTCATTAGAATTTGCTGAAACTCTTGATAATACAGAATATGAATCAACTGTCATTGCAACATTTCGATTGCAAATCTCTGGAGAGCAAAAGGGAAAACCACAGTTATCGATTCTCCCCTTAGTTACCACCGATGGGGTCGAATACAAGGATATGATTGCCCGACTTACGATCCATCCGATAAATGAAGATGGCTCACAGATTACAATGGAAAAGATAAGTGAATGATTAAAACAATCACGAATACAGGATATTTTTTTTAAACAGAATGTTATTGCCCAACAGCTTGAAAAAGCGATTGCAGACCAAGTATCACAGATGGCGATAGTTGCAACGGGCATTTTTCCGGAAAGCGGAAAAAACGCCGAGTTAGAGTTTTTTGTAAGCACTTTACCCGATCCTACAAACATCGAAGAGTTTCAAAATTCCCTTCGTGTCAACTCCGGGAAAATGATTTGTAAAAAAAACCCAAAAACGGCTTCAAGCAATCGTGGAACGGATTTGTTTGGCAATCATGTCGAAGGAGTGTCCGGACTTGACGTTGAACTGGAAGCGGGAGAAGGTGCGATGTGTAGCGCGCAGGGTCTCGCGATCTATGCGCTACGCGATGGAGTTGCTCAAATCCAGACCTTTACTCGGCCGATGGTAACCGCGAATGTGAAGAAAAACTTCACTTACAAAGTGAGTGTTTCGGTTGTCCCTTTGCGGGTAATAATTAGTGAGGAAAAAATAAACCTCACTACCAACGATGCAGTGGAGATTCGGGGGAATCTAAAACCGGGAAGCAGTATTTCTTCCACGAGCAGTATCATCATTACAGGCAATATCGAGGGACAGGGGTATCTCTCATCTGGTAACTCGATTATCGTACAAGGTGATGTCCACGATTCAAATTTAGTCAGCCAAAAAGATGCGTCAATTCGCGGTTCAATCATCGGTACTTCGATAATTTCGAAAGAACAAGCACGAATTGGCGGGTCGATAACAAAATCTCGAGTGTTTACCGATCAGGCGATAGATGTGCGCGGTAACATCGATGAACGTAGTATCGTGATTTCCGCCGAAACGATTGCGGTTGCTGGTAATGTTGATCCCAGTAGTCACATTGAATCACACGATAACATAATGGTCAATGGAAATGTCGGTAATGCTGAACTGGTAAGTGATAAAAGCATTATGGTCGATGGGTCGATCAGCGGAGGCAGTTTATCGGCGAAAGATCAAGTGGTGATATCTGGCAGCATTGTTGGTACGAATGTTGTTGCAGATGTGATCATAGCTGAGAACGCCTGCGGGTGCAAACTCATTGCTAACAACTCGATTCGAGTAAAAAATATTGTTGAGTCTCCTAACGAACAACCGACCGAAATCAACATTGGTACTGCCCATTTTTCTGCGAAACGGTTAGAACAAAATCAGTTAGTGATTTCTCATGCTGAGCAAAGCATTAACAAGCTTGGACAATACTTTGGTTCC
>JAOTSC010000291.1 GCA_030247525.1 bacterium
ATATTATATTAATATATTTTATATACAACGTTCATCTAATACAATCTTAATAAATGTTTGGCACTACAAAGATTAGTAGTAATCGATAAGCAATGAAAGTCTATCAGACAATCATTTCATTCGTTTTCAAAAAATGTTGGAGGCGGAGCTGGTGGTTCAACTGTGGGAGTTTGACAGTCGGGCCCATCGTTTTGTACGCTATTTACTCGTTGAGAAACCGGAGTAAAAATTAATTCAACTGAATGCTCTTCGTGTAATCGTTGTAGAGGGGAATCGAACCAGTCCCCGAATTCTTCTGTAGTCAAAATCAACGGCATTCGATCATGTAGAGGAATCATTTGCTGATTGGCATTCGTAGTGATGATGGAAAACTGGGAGTAAGGGGTATCGTTCCAATAGATCCCCGCTAACCAAAGTAGTGACTTATCTTTTCTTTGGATATGATAGGGATACCGAGCTTTGCCTACTTTCTTCCACTCATAGAATCCACTTGCTGGAATTATGCACGGTTTTCGCAGTAATTGTTTACTGTAGATATCGCTATTTAAGAGTGTATCGGAACGTGTATTTGCTGTAATTCCTTTAGCAGAGGGTCTTCCCCATGTTGCTGGCGAGAGATGCAGAACTGCCCCCTGCCGAACGATAAGTGGATGTTTTGAAGTAATCGCGATGTTGTAGCGCGGCTTCCATCCCTCATCTCCCCACTCGTCGACAACCGCTCCAGCAGTTTTCGCGATAGTATCGGCATCGGGTGCAATCAGTGCGATTCTGAAACACATATTGATATTCCAAGGTAATGGAAAAGGCGGCGAAGTCGCCGCCTTTCAAATACTTGTTGCATGATAAGACTATTGCAAGATGCGGGCTTTATCGATATCGTCCAAGGACATCTCGAGCTTGCCGTCTAACCACTCGTTACCCTTTTCGGAAATCTCCCATAAAGCACGCGGGGAATCGGACTTCATAAGCCCGCATTTCACGAGTTTGATCCGTGCCCAGGGTGCGACATTCATCCATCGAGGGGATTTCGTGCTTTCGATAATCTCCAAATCGCCTTCATGCATTTCCATCGTTTCCCGGACTTTTTGCAAACATGCCGTTCCGGTTAATGACCCACCAGCTATACGCAGAGATTCGAGAATAGGTCGATAATAATCTTTTTGGGCGTGATACGGTGCAACGACTACGCTCTTTGGTTTGCGCCCGCGCTTTCCAGCAACCTTCTCCGGCTTCGGCATCGGTTTGCGACCACGCTTTTTATATACCTTGGGCGTTTCGTCTTTCGGCTTTGGTTTGCGACCACGCTTTTTCGGTTCGGCAGGGACTACAACTCCGCCTTCGGTGGCAACGACTACTTTTGGCTTACGGCCACGTTTTTTCGGGACTACAACGGGTGTTTCGCCATCGATGACAGTCACGTCTGATTTTGGTTTGCGACCGCGTTTTTTGCGTACGATGATATTTTCATCAACTTGAACCGAAACAGTGGTTTTGCCAAACTCAAGTTGTTTAAGTGTTTCTTCCACGGTCCGCAAATGAGTCATGATATCCAGTAACAACTGGATATTATCTATTGTTGACTTCGCTTTACTGAATTCTTTGGTTTCGAGTTGTTTATTTAGCTCGGTGCGATGTTTGAGGATTAATTTGGTTAATTCGCCTAATTGGTTGGCGAATGAGAGTTCAGTAATTTTCGGATCCGTCATTATCATTTCCTTTCAACGGAGGGTAAAATCAAGGGATTGGCTAACACGACCTAAATTACAATGAATAATCATAGGAGTCAATAGCTGATTTCAAAGCAATTAAAGCGAATACCCCAAGTTATTGATTGATTGTACGTTACATCACAATATACTCTAAAGATTGTGACTATTTGATAGGATAACAA
>JAOTSC010000292.1 GCA_030247525.1 bacterium
GATTGCTGGGAATCTGATTAAAGACCCGACAATCCGCCATACTTCCGCTGGAACTCCGGTATCGAATTTTATAATTGCTTCGAACCGGAAATTCCGCGACAACACCGGCCAATGGAAAGAAGATGTTTGCTTTATTGGCATCGTGGCTTGGTACAAATTGGCGGAAGATTGCGCGACGAATCTGATGAAAGGTTCGGCGGTGTTAGTAGAAGGCGAGCTGCAAAGCCGGAATTTGCGCGGCGATGACGGTTCGATTCGAACCGTGGTCGAAATAAAAGCCCGCCGGATTCAATTCCTGAATAAAAAGGAAGTAACTATACTTGAATCCGATGAGCTGACATATTCCCAACATTCGGAATATCCGCCGGAATAGCGTAAACCCCTTTTATTGAACGAGAAAGAGAGCGATCGTGGCAAGAACGATGAGTTACAAAAAGAAGCCGTGCCGGTTTACCGAGGCAGGGATCTTCTATATCGATTATAAAGACGAGAAGATGCTGCAACGTTATGTTACCGAAGAAGGCAAGATTATTCCCCGTCGGGTGAATGGATCTACTGCATGGCATCAGCGACAGCTAATCATTGCGATTAAACGAGCGCGCCACATGGCGTTGTTGCCGTTCGTCGCGGATAACCCACGGTAACCGGAGGAGTAACGAGATGAAGGTATTATTGAAGACCGACGTCGAGCGGCTCGGTGTTGCCGGAGATGCGGTTACGGTTAAAGACGGATTCGCCCGTAATTATTTGATTCCGCGCGGATTCGCGATGATTGACTCCCCCGGCAATCGCAACACATTATCACATGTGTTCCGCCGGAGTTGGAAAATACGCGGGGAGAAACAAAAGCGTGAAGCCCAAAAGGCTGTACAAGAGTGGGGTCACCTCGCGATTGAAATCTCGATGCGCGTAGGCGACGATGGAAAAATGTTTGGTGCGGTAACGTCATCCGATATCGCCGAACAACTGCTCGCACAGAAGAACATTACCATCGACCGTCGCAAACTTCAACTGGACGAACCGTTGAAAGCGATTGGCGAGCACTTGGTACCATTGAAACTGCACGCCGAAGTTGCTGCGACGATTCACGTTCACATCAAGCCGGTCGTCGAAGCGGTACCGGAAGAAGTGGTTGCAGACCCTGTACCTGCGAACGAAGAGGATGAGATTCCCGAATCCTTCCGCGAGTAAAAGGGTAACATTTGTAGTGAAAAGGGTGGCAAGATGCCACCCTTTTTGTTGTAGCAGAGAGAGCGAAAAGAAATCACCACCAATACTGTTTGCCATTTTGTACAGTGAAAATTCGTTCTGGGTGTTCCCCATTGATCGGATTGGGATTTACAAGGATGTAGACCCGGTTTTCTGGAACATTGGATACCACAACTTGATCGCACTCCTTATTGCATTCGACAACTCCGGCTTGTTTCCAGTTTCCGGTCATGTGATACAGGATGTAGCGTGAGCCGGCAAGAAACTTCGCTGGTAAATGGCGTACTCCTTTGGGTGTCCACTGGGAAACAGCATTTCGCAGGGTAAGTGAGGTTGTCGCTTTTTCATTTCCGTTAAATACCTGCATTGTCCCGTCGCTACGTAACAAAAACGGATCATCGATTATTGTGTTCTTCTTGTCGCGAGTAAATGACATACTATAGAGTACCGATTTCCCGACTTTCTTAAAGTTCGCAATGCCATTTTCAACCGGAGCCCAATCGATTGGCTTCCACTCACCGCGATGGAAGACGTTTAGATACACCACATTCGTTTGACTTTGTAATTGTTGTGAGACCCGCGCTCGAATGTC
>JAOTSC010000293.1 GCA_030247525.1 bacterium
CCTCCAGTGTGTTTCCCTTACATTTGTCGACCCAAGTCTGGGTGGTACAGGTTATCTGAGACGAATTGCGACTGATTTTGACGGAGTATCTAAAGCGGCAATCGAACATCTTTCCCACGACAACTGCGAAACTTCCTGTTACAGGTGCTTGAAAAACTATCGCAATCAGCGGTTCCATGAATTCTTGAATTGGACTACTGCAATCGATACGATTGAAGAACTCGCTCAACTACCGACCATCGAACGAAAACTTGAGACTGGTGATATTAACGACCCTCGACCATGGCTAGCAGCTTATTCCGAAGGCATGGGCTCACCACTAGAAGCTAAGTTTTGGGCGGAATTTGTTAAGCTTGGATTCAAACTGGAGAAACAGTACCCGATTTTCATCGAAGGTTCACCGAAAGCTCTAACAATTGCGGACTTTGCTGTCCCCGAAAAGCGAATAGCGATGTACATCGATGGAACTACTTTCCATGTCGGACAAAATCTACGAAGAGACCGCTTCATTCGGGAAAAGCTTAGGGGATTGGCCCTTCCTTGGAGAGTGATTGTGCTACAATTGCGAGATATCACCAATATTATTGAGATCGTTCGAGAGAATAATCTCGATCTGCCGAAATGGAATTGATATGCCAACAATCTCAAGTCAGTTATGTAGAGCTCTACTTGCTAAGTTTGGCGATAGGTTGTTACGAGATAAGTCCTTAGTTGGAGAGGAGTAGAAATGACGAATTTGTTAGTTAGTGTTCGCGGTTCTACAGAAGCTCTCGCTGCCGCGAGAGGTGGCGCTGCGATTATTGATGTCGAATACCCAGCCTCTGCCCTTGGAACCCCTTATCCTCTGAACATCAGTGCAGTGAAGAACGCACTAGAAGCCAATGAGCACGACTGCTGGGTGGTAACAAACATCGGTGAGGTACAAACCGGAAGAAGCACTGCTTGTCAAGCTGCATTGGGTGTTGCAACTGCTGGTGTCAATGCCGTTAAATGCGGTCTCGCATTCTTACCTCTCAAACATGCTGAATACCTAGGATTGAGTATCGTTCGAACGGTAAAGCATTGGTATCCTGAATGTTAGGTAATTCCAGCGATCTTTGCTGATAATTACCATCAGGTGTTCCTTGATCCGATGACTGAAGGTCTTGGATTGGTCAAATCGATGAAAGCCGATGGACTACTTATTGATACAATCGATAAGTCTAAAGGTAAGGGGCTATTGGATTACTACAATCTGGAAGAGCTCGCCGACTGGATAAGATCACTTCATAAGATGAAGAAAGAAGCTTGGGTCGCAGGTAGTATTTCCAAGGATGAAATAGAACCATTCGCGAGTATCGGTGTTGATGTTATCTGTGTTCGCAAAGCTGCCTGCAAACCCGGCAAGCAGTCGGATCGGTTTGGAGATGTTGCCGAGGCAATGGTGCGATCACTGGTAGCAGAGATTCCGGCAAAGTAGAAAGCAACAAATACAAGGAAGAAGTGATGGCGACGGAATCAATTGAAAGAGGGTTTATCTACCAAAAAATTCACTTTTGGTTACAGGCAGTGAAATTATTCGACGAAACTGAATTGGTCAACCGAGTTGTTATCGAAAGTTCTGATATCAAACATCTCGATGATATCGTCGTATATTACCACCCTTCAGGAATTGCCGATGGAAGTCAGCAAATACTTGTCGATGCCATTCAAGTAAAGCATCATGACGATCACCGTACGCAATACTCAATCGACAACTTAATTGACAAACAGCTCATATCTAAAGAC
>JAOTSC010000294.1 GCA_030247525.1 bacterium
AAACTGGCGTGCGTCAATACCGGAAACGTGACTTCGAACTCATAAAAGTGATTGTCGAGTTGCTTTACAACAAACGTTACACCATTGAAGGGGCGAAAGCTGAACTACAAGCAATCACAAAAGAGGAGCCAAAACCTAAGCAAGTCGCCAAACCGGAAGAAACAGAACGTTACTATCATCAAAGTAATCCATCAACAATGGATGTAGGAGTTACTCAGAATCAACAATCATCTACACCGGAACAATTAGTAAAACGGGTAACTGATGATGTTGTCCACGAGCCTCCTATGCAAATTGGGTTATTCGATCATCCCACCGATCCCGATTCCCTCTTGTAGCCGACCGATAAAAATTACGAACTCATCATTAATGAGTTGAAGAAACGCTATCTTGCGATGCCGGAAGATATCCGATATGAATATTTTCACAACTTGCCGGTAAGGCCGGAAGAGGAGGATGATTGGTTAATCGACTTTCTTGCAATGTCCGAGGATGAGGAATCAGGAACCCGGAAAAGCGGGAAACGCTATAAGCAACTGCAACAGGAGAACAAAGGATTGCGGAAGCAACTCCAGCAACTCCACTCCGATTTGCTTGCGCTCAAGAAATTGCTTTAATTATGGGGCGACAATAACAACGCTCCTCGATAATCGAGCAGTTGCTTTTGTGGCAGCGGGACGTAGCGCAGCCTGGTAGCGCACTAGACTGGGGGTCTAGGGGCCGCTGGTTCAAATCCAGTCGTCCCGACAAGAAAAGCTCACCAACACGGTGAGCTTTTTGCGTTTCCTGGCACAGAAAACGATATTGATTCATGAAGCTTGCTATCGTCATACCTGCATTCAATCCGGTTCCACTTGCGCTTCACAATGTTGTGGCGAGCTGCCGACTAGTCGCTCCGGAAGCCGAACTTCTCATCGTCGACGATGGCTCTTTTCCAGCAATTGCATCTGAGTTACCCTTTCCCATTACGATCGTCCGCCATGATATCAATCGCGGAAAAGGCGCCGCGCTTAGAACTGCGTTTGATTATCTCACCGCAAACGAATACGATAACGTTGTAACACTTGATGCTGATGGACAGCACCCCCCGGAATCCATTCCCGATTTATTGCAGAAGCAGCGACAAACCAATGCCGACATTGTAATCGGGAATCGTCTGAGAAACTCGCTTCAAGGGATGCCGTGGGATCGTCGGTTCTCGAATACGATCTCGACAAAGCTGTTAGAATGGCTGTTTGGAGTGAAGCTATACGATGTGCAATCTGGGTTCCGGCTCATCAAGCTTGCCCGTTGGAACGATTTGCAATGCGACAGCGACGGTTTTGAATTTGAACCACAACTCTTGTTACAAGCGGCGAAACATCACTGGAAGATCGAGCAGCAATCGATACCGATTCTCTATGATAATCAATCAAGCCACATCCATCGCCTGCGTGACACGATTCGCTTCCTCAAGATGGTCTGGAGGGAGTGGTTACATCGGTAGTTGTACCTACATTCCCCAGCCAAAAAACTCTCCATGACTTAGATCAAAGATTATCGTTTTACCCGCGCCAAAGGAACACTGGGAAGTTGATACCGCTTGAATTTGAGTAATCGGATTCCCGCCGATAGTTGTGTAGTTCCATTCATTGTGAAGAAGAGTTTGGTCTAAGTATCCATGTTGAGTTAACTCGTTTAGCGAATAAGGATCGAACACGTTCGCAACTTGATAACGACCAATTGCATTCAAGATTTCTCGGATATCCAATACACAATGC
>JAOTSC010000295.1 GCA_030247525.1 bacterium
CGATAGCCAACCATCCCCCGAGAACTGCGGGGGCACCGTACGATGTGAGTGTTAGAATTAGGTGAACAACCGCCGATGTTATCAGTAGTATCCGACGTGCATGATCTTGACGGATCATCAGAGCAACAACACCTGAGAACATTGGGATTAGAACGAGGAGGGGAATTGTCAGTGTATTCGCCATCTTGTTACTCTATCCAACCAGCGATGAAAGTTGATCGGTATCGATGTGATCGAATGACTTACTGATATGGAAGATTACGATTCCCATCACAAACACTGCAACGAAAATATCCAGTAAGACTCCTAACTCAACTAACAAGGGAGCTTCGATGGCAAAGGCTACGCCAAAAATGTAAGCACCGTTCTCCAGAACCAAATATCCTAACACTTGCGACAGAGCTTTGCGGCGGCTGATGATGACGAACAATCCGACAAAGATATTAAAAAACGAAACGGCAACCGCCATTTGGGGTTGTGTTCCCCCGATAAACGGCAATCGTGAAGCAATCCAAAAAGAGAATCCCAAACAAACGATTCCGACAATCATCGAAGAGGTGAATCCGACAAATGGTCGATCTTCGTGCATGATCTTTGATTTTTCCAAAGCTCGCGTTAAGTAAAACGGTAAAACAAAGCCCTTGATAATCAAGCTCAAAGTTGTTATGGATAGCACGCGAACCCAAAGCCCTTCCCAACTTCCCCAAAGTGGGATAAGTCCTAACAGAATGCCTTGCAAGGCTAATGTGCGTATACTGAATTGCAGCCGCCCAGAGCCAAGAAAGACAAATCCGGTAAGTATGAGTAGAACAAAAATCAACTCAATCATCTTGTTTTCACTCTCATTTGAGTGTCAAGTAAATGCTGACAGCAGCTACCGCGCATGCCCCCACGAGCATTCTCGGAACAAGTAGTAAACGAAGTCGCGCCATGAGTGATTCAACGATTCCAACAAAAACGGCAACAAAAAAGACGCCGAAAAGAAATATCGAGCTATCGATCAAAATGCTATCTGTACGGGTGGGAGAGAATACTCCTGCCAGTAGCGCGGCAAACACCCACAGTTTCAATGCACTACCATACAAAATGAAGGCAAAGTCAGGTCCAGAGTGATCAAGAACCATCACCTCATGGATCATTGTGAGTTCAAGATGAGTGTTCGGATCGTCAACCGGTATTCGCGAGTTTTCTGTAAGCAGCAACACGAACAGGATTACTGCAACTAGGATGAGTGCAGCTCCGGCATTTCCCCAAAGCAGCGGTGTGATCGCGTGATACACATTAGTCAAGGAAACTTCATCCGTTAACCTGACAAGAGTGATAAGAACAGCAAACAAGATTGGTTCGGTGAATGCCGAAAACAGTACTTCTCGACTCGCTCCCATTCCTTCAAAACTTGAACCGGTATCAAGAGCGGCAAGGACTATGAAAAATCGACCCAGACCGAGTAGACAAAGCACGATCAAAAAGTCACCAGAGAATGATAATGGCGCTGCAATTCCTCCCCAAGGAATCATCAAAAGCGCAGTGACTAAACCGGCCAATGAAATCATCGGAGCTGCGCGAAAAATCCAAGATGTCGTTCGGCTGTATACACTGTCTTTTTGTAACAACTTAATTAGATCGAAACACACTTGGAGAATCGGCTGACCGGTACGACCCGCCCAAATCGCCTTAGTGCGGTTAATCACTCCAAGCAACAAAGGTGCAATGAGTAAGGATAGAGCAAATAC
>JAOTSC010000296.1 GCA_030247525.1 bacterium
GCTGATAGACTGTGCGTACCGCAATACCACAAACCTGTTCACTACCGATTGAAAAGTAGTCGATTCAGGAACTTCAATTCGTTTATGATTCGCATACGCGACACCGGATGTTACAACGTATTCACCGGTGTTCATTCCTTTCCCAACCGATAGTCCGCGCACGATACCATCGCCAACCATGTCGGATTGCAGGGACGATAACGCTTCCTCGATACCATTATGTTGATATTCGAGATCTTCGATGGTCGGTTTGATACCGGAGAAGTATAACAGTTTCTTCATTTACTCAGTCCATAAACACAATCTGTGCCCGGGTATGCGCCGGTTTGAATTCATAAATCGCTTGTTGCAATTGTTCACGTCGGTGTTCCGGTAATCCATTTCTTCCGACACTCACCGCAAAACAGAAATTCCACACAAGCTCACTAGCACGGTAGACGCGATTCTGCCGATACTCTTGGTATTCTTCCTTTTGAGCATCACCAGATGAAAACAGATGCGTAAGATTTATCTCCGCTTCGAGTGGCTGATCGGCACGCGATAGGAGGATGAGTCCCTGGCTGTCAGCATAGCTTTCGACGATCTCCCGGCAGATAAATCCATGTGATTCGATCAGTGTTTTCAAACCCGGCTTAGTACCATTCCACCGGCAAAGATTCGTCCAGTCGGTGAGCCGATCTGCCAGTAATTCATTCGATTCATCGGGATATCTGCGCGTTGATTTTCCTAATGCAATCTCATCGAGATCATTACTACGTTCGAGTTGCTGGTAGTAACTGTTACCGGATTCAATCGTCTGAGCATACCACGACAATCGCATGCGCCGGATATCAGATTTCAAATCGTCGAGCAATTCACCGATTGCAGTCAGCAGTCCGTACAAAACACTTTGTTTGGTGTCCTTCTGTTTGCGGATACCGGGCAGTAGCATCCAGAGAAAATCTCCAATGGCGCTCATGCGTAGAAATTCTCCCTGCGAAGTGCCAGTACCTCATCACCATTTGTCGATTCCACTGGTTCGGTTATGATTCCAGTGTCCTGATAGCTGCGACCCTTTAGAAAGTGTTCAACTGTCAGCGTACCCAGCTCCAGAAACTCGGTTGGACCGCATATTAAATCAGATTGTGGTTGTTCAATGTGAACATTGTAGACACCATCGATGCAAAGAATTGCTTGCAATAATCGGGCAACTAAGAGTCCTTCACCAAGCAGCAATTTGCTGGTATGTATTGCCACAATCTGACTGACAGTCGTATCAATTCGATCACGGTCGGCGCTGCTTAACCGCCACACTTTTACCGAAACATTTACTGTGCGCTTGCTAGGTCCGACAACTCGCACATCGCTGGTAAGGGGTTTCCGCTGCCGCAGATAGATCAATACATCGGACAATAGTTGCGAAGTTGGCATGCCATCCACACCAAGCACCACAACTCCAACGGTGCCAGGTCCGAACGGAAAATCGTCGAGGATCTGGGCAGCTCGAACGCCAGGAACTGACAATGCCCATTGCTCGTAAGCGGCACGATTGCCACCGACACCAAGTGTCTGCCATGCCAGTTGTACCCGCTTGCGAAGGGCGTCATCGGTCTCGCGATCAGATCCTTCGCGATAGAGTGCTTGCACCGGTTTATCATTCGCTTCGAAATTCTCATTGACGGCACTGGTAACGCCGGAGATCGAACTAACAATTCGAATAACGGT
>JAOTSC010000297.1 GCA_030247525.1 bacterium
CAGGACATACCCCTTCGCCGAGAAGGAAGCGAAATGGCGGGAGGTATGGGAAAATCGCGGCGACCATCGCGTCGATGTAACCGACAACTCGATTCCGAAGCAATACGTTTTGTGCATGTTTCTATATCCCAGCGGCGACAAGTTACATATCGGACATTGGTGGAACTATGCCCCTGCCGATACGTTTGCTCGGCTTCAACGGATGAAGGGCTATCAGGTTTTCGAGCCGATGGGATTCGATGCTTTCGGATTGCCGGCAGAAAACTTTGCAATAAAAAACAACGTCCATCCTGCAGTATCGACCAAACAAAACATCGAATACATTCGGGGTCAGCTCCGCCGGATGGGGAATATGTACGATTGGCGGTATGAGGTCAACACCTCTTCCCCGGAGTATTACAAATGGACACAGTGGCTGTTTGTACAGTTGTATAAACAGGGTTTAGTCGAGTATAAAACAGCGCCACTCAATTGGTGTCCGAAGGATCAAACCGTCCTTGCCAATGAGCAAGTAGTCGGTGGTTGTTGCGAGCGTTGTGGTACTCCCGTCGAACGGAGAAAACTGGCTCAGTGGTTTATCAAAATCACTGACTTTGCCGATTCTTTACTCGAGGAACTGGATCGACCGGTATCCGAAGGGGGAATCGATTGGCCGGATAAGACCAAAGCGTCGCAAAAATACTGGATTGGCCGTTCCGACGGCGCAAGTATTAAATTCCCGTTACTCGATAATAAAGAAGTCTTGGAGGTATTTACCACCCGTCCCGATACCCTCTACGGGGTAACGTATGTGGTGTTGGCGCCGGAACATTCGCTGGTTCAACAGATAACCACGCCGGAGCGAAAGGCAGATGTCGCAACCTACATCGAGCAGACGATAAAGACGACTGAAATCGAACGGATGGCAACCGACCGTCCCAAGACCGGTGTCTTTACTGGAGCTTACTGCAAGCATCCATTATCTGGTGAGAATATCCCGGTATGGATTGCTGATTATGTGCTGGAAAGTTACGGAACAGGAATCGTAATGGCGGTTCCTGCTCATGACCAACGCGATTTTGAGTTTGCCGTTAAATACGACTTACCGATTCGAATTGTGATACAATCGCCGGATCATACGCTCGACGTACTGGATATGACAAATGCCTATACAGAACCGGGAGTAATGGTCAATTCTGCCCACTTCGATGGAACACCCTCCGAAGAAGGCATTCAAAAGATTATCGCCCATCTGGAAGAACAGGGAGTGGGGAGTAGGCGAGTTACATACCGTCTTCGTGACTGGTCAGTTTCGCGTCAGCGTTATTGGGGAGCGCCGGTGCCTGTAATCCATTGTCCCGATTGTGGGATCGTTTTAGTTCCCGAACAGGATTTGCCGGTTCGCTTACCTGAAGAGATTATCGAGTACCGACCGAAAGGGAAATCGCCCCTCGAAACTGCCGAATCGTTTATGGCAGTAAATTGCCCGAACTGTGGAAAACCGGCGCGTCGCGATCCCGATACGATGGATACATTTACTTGTTCATCGTGGTATTATCTTCGGTTTCCATGTGCCCAAAACGATCAACAACCGTTCGATCAAGAGATTGTTAACCGGATGCTTCCGGTCGATACTTATATCGGCGGTACTGAGCATACTTACGGACATTTGCTGTACTCACGTTTCGTTTGCTATGCATTGTACAAGGC
>JAOTSC010000298.1 GCA_030247525.1 bacterium
ACGCTAAATCGAGACCAGTGTTCATCTTTCACCACCTTACTTGAAAAGCTTTTGATACGTTGCAACGTAACTTAAAGTTACTGCGCTATCGGGCAGCCGGTAGAGATAAGCTGATTTCACTTGAATCATCATACGCTTATTGTAGGAAGTTGTTGTTAGTTTAGTAGAAAGATCGTCATCGTCGACGTAATAAACGGAACCGATTAACTGGAAGTCTATCCCCCCCATCGTAACTTTGTTGTTTAAACGGTTGAAGTCATCGACATCATCGAAGTTGGGAAATACTTCTCCCGACTCGGGACCTAATCCGGTTGAAACAGTGAACTGAGCAAGTGTCGTTGCAGTAACGCTTTCATCGTATCGATAATTCATTGCCGAACTGATAGTAGCCTCACCGAGGCTAAGAGCAGATATGATAACATTGGATTCTGTCACTCGTTCCGACGTATCGAACATATTGCGATTCACGAGTAAAGTAATCGCGCCGATAAGCGTGAGTGCGCCTAAAACGAGCATTGTTTGTACATTCATCGTGCAACGCGCCTCGGTTAAATTGGACTCTCATTTGGAAGATTATCGATTACAAACTTCGAAGCAAGCGAATGTGTATGATAGAGATTAATCCAACGTGTTAGAAATCACATATAATGATATAAGTAATTGTATATTAAAGATATGATGTGTTTGTGAGTGTTGGATGCAATTACTCTAAGTACAATTGAAAGTAAAAGAGGGGCATGAGAATGCCCCTCTGAGTCTTTGAATCTCAATCAGTTCTCTTTGTTACCAGGAACTTGGGTTTTCCTTACCGACCCTCCAACCACTGATTCCCGTACTAAGTCCAGTGTTCGTTTACGAATGAATCCGCCATAATTCAATGTGAACTCAACTCGGGCACTATTCGCATCGATTCGAGTCACGAAACCTAAGTATACCGGGTCACCTTCTTTTAAAACAATTAACTTACTCCCTTGATCCTGGACGTACGCCTGTTCCGCTGTGATTGCTACCAGTTTGGCGCGGTTTACTTCCACTAAATTGTCTTCATTTCGCGGAAGTCGGTCGGTTACCAGTGCTTTGAAGGGATTCCAGCGCGTCTTCAATGCTTTTGGTAACTGGCTGGCGATACTGTCGTTGCCGCTGGCGGATGAATAAGCCACCAGCTTTGCATTCACCGATGTTAGGTTGTCACGGGCATCTTCGCCTTCCAAAAGCGGTTTCGCATCCATTTGAATATCGGTTATAATCATGAGTCGCTTATGGTTCTCGAAAAATGAGATAAAATCGTACAACGATTGATAAGTCGCATCAGCGCGAAAACTGTATCGGCGAACCATTAATCCCATCGTATCCTTTTGATCGTTGAAATCGAAGTCAAATGGGAAAGGTTTACTGGTGCGGTTTACCAAACCATTGATATAACCATAACTCAGCCGGGTATTCTCATCTTTCGGTAAAATTTTTTTGCGATCCAGCCAACGTTTACGTAACTCGTCGAGTGATTTTTTTGAGTTCTCGATATCGAGCGGAAGCGCAGCATCTGCTGTTATCTTCTGTTCCAGCAGAATAATCTCTTTGCGAAGCTTTGCCGACTCTTTTCGCATTGGAATTACGAATGCGAACCATCCAACCCCATGAACAAGCATTAAGAGAACGGCGAGTACGATACTGTTACGAACTGCATAAGAT
>JAOTSC010000299.1 GCA_030247525.1 bacterium
TCCTCCCGAACCCCGAATCCCGAATTCCGAGCCCCTGAAGGACCCCCTATTGCCCAACCCCCATTGCCCATTGCCGAGCTTCTTTTGCCAACATCTTTGGGAGAGTTGCGAACGGCACTACCGAGTGTGTATCAAGTGTCGTCGAATGGGAGTCGAACGGAAATCGATGCGTCTTTTGAACTCACCGACCAAAACACGTTCGGTATCACACTCCCGAACGGTTACAACCCCGACCATTCCTTACGCATTGATCCCCTCATCTACAGTACATTTTTTGGGGGAAGCGGCGATGATTGTTGGATCAAGCCCAGTAAAGACGAAGACAACAATTTTACCTGTTCCGGGTTTTCGTTAAGCAATAATTTTCCCGTTGTGGGAGGGGTGTATCAACCGATTAGTCGCGGGATGTATGATATTATTGTGACAAAATTCAATCACACATTCTCGCAAATATTGTACAGTACTTATCTCGGTGGAAGAAACGACGAATATTCTTTTGGCGGAGTTTGTGATTCCATCGGTGGATTTTTATTAGCTGGTTGGACTTATAGCCCCGATTTTCCCACCACTACCAATTCCTATCAACGAACCAATCGAGGCCAATCGGACGGGTTTGTCGCCCACTTAAATAACACGGGCTCGGTATTGCTCTGGAGCACTTACTTAGGCGGCTCTTCGGAAGAAATAGTATGGGATATCAAAAAAGTATCAGATGAATCCATTGTCGTTACAGGACGAACAGACAGTCAGAATTTCCCAACTACACCCGGTTGTTTCGATTCGCAGATCGGCAGCGATTCTTCCTTCGACTGTTTTGTAACGCGAGTGAGCAACAACGGAACCCAATTACTTTTTAGTACTTTCCTCGGTGGATCATCCTTTGAAGCAGGAAATTGTTTAAATGTCGAACATAATGATGATATCGTTGTAACAGGCATTACTGGGAGTAGTGACTTTCCTACGACCACCGGGGTTTACGATACTTCCTATAACAGTGGGGACGGCGACTGCTTTCTCACTCGTTTGAATAGTTCGGGCACTCAGTTGGTGTTTAGTACATATTTAGGAGGAAGTGGCCACGATAACGGCAACACAACAATAATTGATCCGATCGGGGGATATGTTGTAACTGGATGGACTGCAAGTACAGATTTTCCTATGACTCCCAATGCTTACGATTCGACATTCAATGGTATTGAGTTCGATCTATTTATTACTCGAATAAACAGCGCTGGATCAAGTATTAGTTACAGCACCTATCTTGGTGGCTCCGGCTATGAATCGTTAGTAAACATTTCGTTCGATCGCTTCGGTAACTTTGTTTTTTCAGGTGCGACGGATCCTGTTTTCCCGACCACACCCAACGCATTTCAACCGGTCTATAACGGCGGCATTGACGACGGATACATTTCGATCCTTAGCTGCACAAACTCGCAAATGCTCTATAGTTCTTATTTCGGTGGTTCCCTAACGGATGAGATTTGGTATAGTCAGTTTGATTCCAACGGTGAACTCATTGTAATTGGAAATACAATGAGTTCTGATTTCCCTGTAACAGCCACTGCTTACGACACTTCCCATAACGGTAGCTGGGATTGTTTCTACGCCCGTCTTCTTGTCCAATACGATTCGTCGCCAGAATACGACTCCCAGCAGATACCCGAAAAGTTTGAACTCTATCCAAATC
>JAOTSC010000300.1 GCA_030247525.1 bacterium
AAACAGCATCGCTCACGATAACCGAGATGCTGTTCGCCAATCCTGCCGACCGGATTATCGATTTGGCGGCGCTTCCCAAACGGCCGTTAGAACATTGGTACGTCATCGAACCGGAGTTTAAAGAGAAGCTGACGAATCCCGATTTACCGATTATTTATGGCGGTAAATTGAAGAGCGGCTACTTTCTTGAGATAGATTCCGACCGGATAATTTTCGGACTCGATGTGTTTGGATCGGCGTTTTTTATGATGTCGCGGATGGAGGAGTATCTCCGCGACGATGCCGATGCGATGAAGCGCTTCCCGCTCAAATCCACTCTTGCTATGCAAGAGGGGTTTTATAACCGGCCAATCGTTAATGAATACATTGAGTTGCTTTGGGGATTTTTATTGCAGTTATGGCCGAAGTTGGAACGGAAACCGCGCGAGTTTCGCCTTCTCACTTCCCATGACGTCGATACCCCGTTCGAACAATTGGGTAAAGAGTTCAGTCGGATCGTGCGAGCGTGCTTAGTTGATTTGGCGGTGATTAAAAACCCCATTCTTCCCTTGCAACGGTTTGCCAACTGGATTCAGGTAAATCATGGAAGCGTACAAAAGGATTTTGCCTACACGTACGATGCATTGATGGACATTGAAGACGAACATAACATTAAGAGCGCGTTTTACTTTATCACCGGCGTAACCCATCCAAAAACCGTAAATCAATTTCCTATCGAGCGCACTGAAATGCGCGGTATCCTGCGAGCGATTCATCGCCGAGGACATGAAATCGGCGTTCATGGCGGTCACTTTACTTTCAACGATGCGGACAATTTTCGCACGGAAGTCACTCGAATCCGTAACACCTGTCTTGAAGAAGGCATCGAGCAGACCGTTTGGGGTGGGCGACAACATAATCTGCAATGGCGAGCGCCGACTACTTGGCGGGTTTGGGAGGAGGCCGGTTTAGATTACGATAGTACGTTAACCTTTTCGGAACAGCCGGGCTTTCGTTGCGGCATCTGTTATGAGTATCGCACCTACGATGTGGAACGCCGCCAACCGCTGCGATTGATCGAACGTCCGTTAGTTGTGATGGATGTGTCGTTTATCCGAAAAGACTACATGAACCTCACCTATCAGCAGACTGTTACGGAATCAATCAAGCTGATGGCAATTTGCAAAAAGTATAACGGCGACTTCACTTTGCTCTGGCATAACTATAGCCAGAAACTATTCTCGCGGGAAAACCTGCTTGCGTTGTACCGTTCCATTGTCCATGCGCGCAGTCAAATCGAAGGTTAATGCGCTACTACTTATAAAATCTCTCGTATTAAGACAAATGCTTCGGCGGCGCGGCAATTCACCGTCGCGCCCCGCAACGTTGCCAGTGCTTTGACCGCTTCGATCGATCGTTCGTTGGGAAACGCCTGCATTTGCGAAGCGAAAATCTCGAGCGCTTCGATTTTCTTTCCCAAGTATTCAGAGATATCGTAATAGACATTCGGCGCAAAGGCGGGCGACAACCCCGGCGCATTCCAGTTGGTTTCCGATAGTGTTTCGTAGGCAAGAATTTTTCGGGGAATTTTCGCTCCGTTGGGGCGACACGCAACTAACGCCGACTCAAAGAAAAGCCGATGATCAAAGTGAATATCCCCGATGAAAGGGGTGAACAGCAACGC
>JAOTSC010000301.1 GCA_030247525.1 bacterium
GATTATGAAATGATCTACAATCTGGTTATTGATTAAGGTCGTTCGCCGTTTGTTAGAACAAGGATTATCTTTGTGCGATGAACCTAACAGTCTATGAGAACTTGATTCGCAGCGAAGCAATTTCTTATTGATTCGTATTGGGATTCTATTGAATAACCAACGACAGCTTTGTCCCGCTGTCGGTCCTATAAACTTGTATCGATTCGCTGATCGCTGCTACCGCCACTTGCAAGGCGAGCATGGAAAACGCTTCGCAACGTACTGGTCTAAATCAATGGTCTCAAAGGGTTCGGGAGCTGGGCGAAAGATCAGTTTGACGAAATATCATGGCAAGTTGCCTGCCGGGTTCCCGCTCCATCTAAAAGAACTTGAGTTCCGATAATAATCATTGGAACCAGGACATCTTACCAGTACTGGTCAAACATGTAACCGATTTGGTGCCAACAAACGGCTCATTATCTCTATTTTAAACTAACTGATACAGGTGATTCCATGAACCGTAACCCTCATTTTCTCGTTGTATGTTTTCTGGTCGTCATTTTATTCACTTCGATTACCCCAGGATACTGTTCTCAACCAAGTGAACCACCATGGATCGGGGCGGTGGTTTCACCCCGATTGAAATTAGGTAAACCGTTCACGTATTCGGTTCACATCCAAAGCTGTGATAGCGCTGAAGTCACATCTCTGGATATCCTGTTACCAACCGGAGTCATGTTACAGAAAGGAAAACTCCGTTGGGAAGGGAAGATTGGCCGGAATGAGCAGGTAGATCGTGAAATTGTACTTCGCATTGATTCCGCGGGAACGTACGCGATCAGAACGGTTTACAACATGGCAAACTTTTTAGAAACGCGTAATGCTGAGCTGTTTCCATGTGTCGCATTGGTAAACATCTACGCCACTGCCGATACCATGCTTTCTTTCTATTCCCAAGAGGACTTAGACAACAAGTTGAAACCCAAGCAACAAGAGAATTCGATTCATCGTTCTGCACGACCATAATTGAGATCTAACCTACAAAAGTAACGAAATGCTAAGGACAAGCCATGAAGCGGATCATTAGAATATTACTCGCAGTTACCTTGTTTTCGTTTAGTTCGATTCCTGTGATTGCCAATACCTCTTTGCAGGACACAACGCTTGCAAAATCCATCGCGGAGCAATTTTGGACTTTGAATTGGGCGCAATCGGTAGCAATCCACGGCAAATACGCCTTTGTTGCAAATGGATGGGAAGGTGTCCGTGTGTTTGACGTCGCCAACGCTAAGAAGATTAAAGTTGTTGGCTCTATCCTTAGTGAAAAAGGCTACCGCCTCTCTTACCAAAGGGTGTTCTCAAATAAAGTCGTAGTTTCGGGTAATAATGCCTATATCTGTCAACTCGATTATGGTATCTCGGTGTATGATATTAAGAATCCAAAATTACCTAAGCTGCTGGCACATCTGAATTCGAAGGGACAAGTATTCGATCTGGTAGTGAGAAGCAAGTACGCATTTCTCGCAAGCGGTACGGCAGGTATCGAGGCAGTCGACATATCAGACCGAACGAACCCGAGAAAGCTCGATTCGCTATTACTACCCGGGGATGTCCGTGCTATCAAAGCTCAGGGAGATTATGC
>JAOTSC010000302.1 GCA_030247525.1 bacterium
GTAGTTGAGAGTCGTCATATTGCCCGGCAAATCGCGCTCCAAATGGCTTATTCGATGGAAATCGCCGGTCTCTCGTTAGATGAAGTATGGGCGGGGGGAAAGTTAACCGGGCAGGAGCGCCACATTGAATTCATCCGCCGCTTACTCCAAACGATGCTGCAACGTATCACAGAACTCGATGAGGAGATTCGGAAACGGGTGGAGCGTTGGTCGATCGATCGGCTTGCGCTGGCAGATCATTTGTTATTAAGATTAGCTCTTTGCGAATTGTTGTTTATGGAAGAAACTCCGCCAAAAGTCGTTTTAAATGAGGCGATCGAATTAGCGAAGGAGTTTTCTACCACTCAGTCGGGACGATTTATCAATGGCATCCTCGATGCCGCTTTGGGTGACCGAATTCCGGGGAAACCAGCTACGTGATTGGAATCATTTCCGATATTCATGGGAATCTTGAGGCGTTGAAGTCGGTCCTTGCTTCGGGCAAGGAACACAATATCACGCAGTGGGTGTGTTTGGGGGATATCGTAGGATATGGCGCCGATCCCGAAGCTTGTATCCATCTTGTTCGTGAAACCTGTCATTTTGTTGTGTTGGGAAATCACGACGAAGCCGCCATTCAGAATATCGGTCCCGATGATTTTAATCCAATGGCGCAGCAAGCGATTCTTTGGACCCGTTTACAGTTAAGCAGCGAATCGAGAAGTTGGTTACAATCTCTACCACTAACGATTCACGACAAAATCCGGCTCTATGTTCATGCGTCGCCACGGAATCCCAGCGATTGGAATTATGTGTACACTGCTTCCGAGGCACAGCGTCAAATCTCCGATCTCGACGCTTCAATTCGGAGCTGTTACATTGGCCATACTCACGAACCATTCCGTTATGTCGGTTCCAACGGAGTGGAACTGATTAATGTTGGATCAGTCGGTCAACCGCGGGATGGTGACCAACGCGCCAGTTATGCGTTAATCGACGAGAGTAAGCAGGAGAGCTACATCGTCCGGATTCCGTATGATATTGAGCGGGCAAGGCATCGTATTATTGAAGAGAATTTGCCGCTGTTTCTTGCGGATAGATTGCTGGTTGGACATTAACAAAATATTCACTTAATGCAGTTACTGGATAAGTAACTTGCTACTGAAATGATCGAATGTGAAGGTACTGCACCGTGATTGGATCACTGTTTAAAAAGTTGTTTGGCGACAAGAACGAACGCGTTGTGAAATCGATGTGGCAGACGGTGGCGGAAATCAACCGCCATTTTGAGTCTTATAGCTCCCTCTCCGAAGAACAACTGCGCAACAAAACCCAGGAATTTCGTGATCGTCTCGCCACGGAAAAAGAAGACCTCGACGACTTGCTACCTGAAGCATTTGCAGTAGTGAAAGAAGCTTGTCGGAGGCTGGTTGGCACTTCCTGGGAAGTAACGGGACGAGAAGTCACCTGGGATATGGTTCCCTATGATGTACAACTTATCGGTGGCATCGTACAGCACCAAGGTAAAATTACCGAAATGGCGACGGGAGAAGGAAAAACTCTGGTCGCTACGTTGCCACTTTATTTAAATGCACTGGCGGGTAA
>JAOTSC010000303.1 GCA_030247525.1 bacterium
GCCGGTCGTGAAATTGCTACTTTAGCCGATGGCAAGTACGTAGCAGGTTCCCATCACGTGATGTGGAAACCTGCCAACCAATCGGCAGGTATCTATTTCGTACGAATGGAGAGCAACGGAGTTAGTAAGTCCGAGAAGATTGTCTTCATGGAGTAAAGCGATTCGGTTCTGTTGGAATTCCATCAGTTGTCTTAACCAAAGGGCGGGAGTAATCCCGCCTTTTGTTGATCTCCCTACCAATACATTGAACTAACAACTTGTTGCCACAGCACTTACAAACATGTTTGGATTTAACGCGCTCTCTCATTACATTCGTATATACGTATATATGGATTAACAACTATGAAAGAATTAGCTAAACTCTTTTTACTACTCGCAGAGCCAGTTCGGCTCCAGTTACTTGCGCTACTCTCGATAGATGAAAAGTGCGTCTGCGAGCTGTACGATCCGCTCGGAATTCCCCAAAGCACCGCTTCGCGTCACTTAGCACAATTGCGAACGATGGGGATAGTCGAAGCGAATCGGAAAGGTGTCTGGATGCATTACCGGCTTTCGCCAGAGCATTGGAAGCCGATTTGGGTCGAACCACTCAATGCCGCGATCAAAGCGGCACATGCTGAATTGCCAGTTGAGTTGAAAGTAAGTAGCTGTTGCAGTCTAGTTACAGTTACAGGTGAAAAACTGCGGAAGCAAACCACTGCATCCCGAAGAAAACCGGAGTAAATCATGTCAGAAGAAACAATCAAAGAAAAAGTGCGGGAACATTACCGAGCCGTAGCAATCGGACAAAGTTCCTGTTGCGGGACACCTAAAACGATTGATTCGATTTCTATCAAAACGAGCGGTTCTTGCTGTGGGTCGAAATCGGATGACTTGTTGGCAAAGTATGCCCAAGTCGGTGATGCGATGGTGGAACACTACACTCCTGAAGAGTTAGCAAGTGTCCCGGAAGGCGCCGACCTCGGGTTAGGCTGCGGCGTTCCTACCCATTATGCAAAGATACAGCGCGGAGAAACAGTCGTGGATTTGGGATCGGGACCAGGAGTCGATTGCTTTCTTGCCGCACAGGAAACAGGCTCCGAAGGTCATGTGATTGGCATCGACATGCTTCCTGAAATGATTGCTAAGGCACGTAAGAACAGCGTAACATTTCCCATGAAGAATGTTGAATTCCGATTAGGCGAGATAGAGCATATGCCAATCGAGAAGGAAACAGTTGACATTGTCATCTCGAATTGTGTACTTAACTTAGTTCCGAACAAGTTCAAGGCGTTTTCAGAAATCGCTCGCATTCTAAAACCAGGTGGACGTACCGTAGTATCTGATATGATGGTGCGGGGTGATTTACCCGATTCGATTCGCAATGATCTTGAAGCTTGGGCAGGTTGTATCTCAGGTGCCGCCGATATCGACCAGTATCTTAACACGATGCGCGAAGCTGGACTAAGCGATGTCGCAATCGTGCGGGAAACCCCTTACGAATGGGGCGGTACTAATGAATTTCAAGTTGTGAGCTGCATTATCGAAGCGTACAAGCGATAA
>JAOTSC010000304.1 GCA_030247525.1 bacterium
ATCTATATAAGATATTGATAATAAGTATTATAAGTAACTGGCATTCATATTGCTCTTGACTCTGTTACGATTAAACCTCGAATAGTGAAGAGGTGTCACTACCACATCACCATCGGTTTGAACTCAGAGAAAGGAGACAATCATGAAATGGGAAGCTTTGACGCAACAAAAGACCGACCTTAGCGCAACCATCGTTACAATTACGATGGAATCGGTGGGTCGTGGATTTCACACCGAAGTGGTATTTGGCAATGGCGAAGTACGCGAAGCTTATGGAAACACTGCTCGGAACGCTTTGAAAGAAGCGATTTCAAATTTCAATCCAGGCGCGGAACGCGTTTTTGCCATCTAACGATGTAACACGTAGTAAGGGGAGGATGTGATGCCGCTCAGCGACCGCATAACATTAACAGAGAGTGGATTCCTGTTCGACCATAGCTCGGGAATTACGTATACACTGAACGGTACGGGCACTGCGATTATGCAGATGTTGCTCGACGCAAAAGGACCTGAGGATATTATTTCCGAATTGATGATTCGGTTCGAAGTAGAAGAGCGTGATGCTCGATTCGATTTGGATCAGTTTGTTTCGCAAATCCGAAAATTTAATCTGATCTAAGTATCAGGATCCATACAAATCCGCCTTGTGATAAGATTGTCCGCGGGCGAGCTAAGGGAGCATCAAGCATGAATTCTGATCAGGTAGTAGATTCCACTCAACCAAAAGCTATCGCAATCACGGGATTGCAAGCCACCGATAACCCGGCGCCGGGAATTGCAGTGGCGCGTTCACTGCGGCAGGGGGGATGGGACGGACTTATAATCGGTCTCACCTATGATACTTACGATACCGGTAGTTTCGACCGCGATGTGGTCGACCAAGTATATTTAATTCCCTACCCCAATACCGGTGCGGAGGCAACGCTCGACCGCATTCACTACATTCACTCGAAAACACCACTGTCGGCGATTATTCCGAATCTCGATTCCGAGCTTGATTTATACAACTCGATTCGCGATGACCTTACTGCGATGGGCATCGGTGCATTCATCCCAGATTTAAAATCGTTACGAATGCGATCAAAAGCTCGATTAGCAGAGTTTTGCAATACTCATAACCTGCCAGTTCCGATTACCGAAATTGTAACTGACTTAGGCTCGTTAGATCATGCCATTGGCAAAACCGGGTATCCATGTGTCGTGAAGGGCATTTTTTACGAAGCATACATTGCGAATACTTGGGCAGAAGCGGTTATCCATTTTGAGCGATTACGAGCAAAGTGGGGTGTTCCCATTATGGTTCAGAATGTAATCCCGGGTGAAGAATACAATGTCTGTGCTGTCGGTGATGGCAAAGGAAAATTAGTTGGTGCTGTACCGATGCGGAAATTGCGGCTTACCGACAAAGGGAAAGCGTGGGCAGGCATCACGATTCGTGACCCCGAACTATTGGAAATAACCGAACGAATGATCGAAGCATTGCGTTGGCAAGGTCCTTGTGAACTTGAGTTTATGC
>JAOTSC010000305.1 GCA_030247525.1 bacterium
GCTGACTTGGTGAAGCAGTTGATGACGTTTAGCCGCAAGAGTCGAATGGTGAAGACTTCAATCGATGTCAACCGGTTGATTCAGGAAGTTGGAAAGCTGATAAAAAGTACTTTCGATCGGAAGATCGAGTTCTCAATTCAAGGGACACCCATCGACAGCAAAATTAGCGGAGACATCAACCAACTCCACCAAGTATTGCTCAATATGTGTTTCAATGCCCGCGATGCACTAATGGATGTTGCTGATGACCCCGACCGGAAACTCGCGATTGTCATCAGTGCATCAGAAATTCAAATTACCGAACGACTCATCGAAGCAGAACTCCGCAGTGGGTATTTCGTTTGTATTACTGTTTCCGATACTGGTAAAGGCATTTCGCCTGATGTTGTTAAACATATTTTCGAGCCGTTCTTTACAACAAAAGAAGTCGGAAGCGGCACTGGTCTCGGACTCTCAACAGCATTCGGCATCATTCGCCAGCATGACGGTTGGATTACCGTTTATAGCGAACCGGGAATCGGAACGACATTTCGGATATATTTGCCAACAAGCCGTGATGAACTACAACACTTATCATCAGGACTAACCGATGAAACTGTGCTTCCACGTGGCAACGAGTTGATACTCTTAGTCGACGACGAACCGATGATTCGCCGTATCGGTCAAACAATGCTGGAAAAACTTGGCTACCGGGTCGCCGTCGCAGGTAATGGGAAAGAAGCGCTCGAGTTACATCAGCGAATGCCACAGGAGTACGGGTTAATCCTGTTGGATTTATCGATGCCGATTATGTCGGGCAGAGAGTTTTTGGAACAATGTAAGTCACTTCCCCATCGCCCCAAGATTATCGTTTCCAGCGGTATATCCACAAACACTCTGGGGGCAGATTTACTATCAATGGTCGATGGTTTTGTCACAAAACCATACCGTCTTGTCGATCTCGCAAAAACAGTGAGAAATGTTCTTGATGTAAGAAATTAAATTACTTATCTTCACAAACAATCCCCTTACATGAATGTTCAGTGTGATGCTGAGTTGTATTTTAACTGTTCCATCCAATCGATATCTGTTTTATGTTAGACCACACACATTGTCGATTTGATCATTTGTTTGACGGCGGCGACCTCAGCTGTAGTGCTTTAGTGACGGCTCTAAAAGAGTGTTTCGATACTCTCTCACCAAATGATGTCGTTTATGTTACAGCAAAGGATGGCGGTGCAGTTATCGATGTTCCAGCTTGGTGTATCAGTACCGGACACATCTTGCTTGAAAAGCAACCTCCCAACTACTTGATCCGAAAAAGATCAACATAACCTACTGCTTATCAATTCCATTTATCGAATTTGTCATAACAACCAAGGAGAAATCATGTCGAAAACATTTTGTGTGTCTATCACCCACACCCATGACAATACGGATAAAGCGACACTTGGATTCGTCGTCGCCAACGCTGCGTTAGGTAGTGAAAAAGACACAATGGTCTTTCTTAGCGCCGATGGTGTGTGT